>DATJUT010000033.1 GCA_035502185.1 Gemmatimonadales bacterium | reverse complement strand
GCGGGCCTCGCGGCGGCGCTCGACCGCCCGGAGCAACGGGCGCTGGCGGTCATCACCCTGGCCGGCCTCACGCTGGGCGGGCTCATCCTGGGCCCCATCGCTCAAAAGGTCGCGTTCGGCGACTACTGGACCGGGGTCCCGTTCGGCTGGGACCTCACCGACAACAAGACCGCCCTGATGTGGATCGGGTGGGCCGCGGCCGGGGTCGCGCTCGCCCGGCACCGGAGGGAGGCCCGTTGGCTCGTCGTGTCCGCGACGCTGCTCATGCTCACCGTGTACGTGGTGCCCCACAGCGTTCGCGGCAGCGCGCGCGACTGCGTCCGCCCGGCCGGCGCAAGCCGGATTCCTCAGGCGGCAGGGATCAGCGCTTCGGCTGGTACGCCGTGGCCAGGAGGAAGCATCCCGCGGCGATCGTCACGATGATCGGTCCGCTCGCCCGCCCGAGACCGGTCGCCACGAAGGTCCCGGCCACGGTTGCGAACACGGCGACGGCGACCGAGACGGCGAACATGCCTGCCAGATTGCGGGCGAGCCTCCGCGCGGTTGCCGCCGGGATGATGACCAGCGATCCCATCAGCAGCACGCCCAGGTAGCGCAGCCCGAGCGCCACCGTCACGGCGAAGGCGACGAGGAAGAGCAGGTTGAGGCGCGGCACGTCGATGCCGGAGGTACGCGCGATGTCGGGCGAGACCAGCGCCACGATGAGGCGGTCTCTCGCCAGGACGGCGAAGGCGATCACCAGGGCCGAGCCGACGAGGCCGACGCCCAGCTCCCACGGGGTGAGCGCCGCCGGCGCGCCGAACAGGGCGTCCACCAGCTCCTCGCCCGTGGTGAGCAGGGCCCCGACGGCGAGGGCCGTCGAGAACACGACGCCGATCACCGTCTCCGTGCTGATCCGCGTCCGCCGTTCCAGTGCCCAGATCAGGCCGGCACCGACAAGCAGCGCGGCCAGGGCGCCCGCGAGCGGGTGGAACCCCAGGAGCAGGGCGAGCCCGATCCCCGGGAGCGCCACGTGCGAGAGGGCATCGCCGGCCAGCGTCATGCGGCGCATCAGCGCGTAGCATCCCATCAACCCGGCCGCCACGGCGGTCACGGCCGAGAGGAGGAGGGTGCTAGCTGCGGGGCTGGTCATGGATGTGGAGCCCTACCGGCGCCCCATAGAGCTGGGTGAGAGTGTCGGGCGTCAGGACGCTCTTGGGGACGCCGAAGCACCTGTACTCGGGGCTCAGGCACAGGACGGCACTGGCGTAGCGGTACACGACGGTGAGGTCGTGGGAGATCATCAGGACGGTGACCCCCTGCTCCTCCTGCAGCCGGTGCACCGCCTCGGTGAGTTGTTCCTGCCCCGGCTCGTCCACGCCGGCCGTGGGCTCGTCGAGGAGCAGCACGGTCGGGCCGCCCAGCAGGGCGAAGGCCATGAGCAGTCGCTGGAACTGCCCGCCGGAGAGCATGCCGATCGGCGTGTCCAGGACGCTCGTGGGAAGGCTCAGCCGGGAGAGCGAGTCGCGTGCCGCGGCCGGTGGCGAGTGTCCGATCCGGGCGCGGGCGCCCAGCAGGTCCCGCCCGGTGATGGGCAGGTTGCGCTCGAGATCGAGCTTCTGGGGGACGTAGCCGAGTCTGGTGCCGGGAGCCCAGCGTACGACCCCCTCGCAGGGAATTGCGCCCACCAGCGCCCGGAAGAGGACGGTCTTGCCGGCGCCGTTCGGTCCGATCACGGCAAGAGCGGCGCCCGCCGGAACCGAGAAGGAAAGGTCGTTCAGGGCTGGAGAGGCGCCGAAGTGTACGGTCAGGTGCTCGACCTCGAGGGCGTTCGCGCGCGCCGGTCCGGCGAGGGACGTCCCTTCGAGGCTCACGGGGATCCGGCGCCGCCCTCCGGCTCGATGGGCTCGGTCAGCGGTACGGGCAGGATGAAGCGCCGCACCAGGGCCGCCACGGCCAGGACGAGGCCGAACATGCAGACGACCAGCGGTCCCGTCGGCAGGTCGTACGCGTACGACACGACGAGACCCGCGAGGCACGCGACCATGCCCGTGGACCACGCGATCGGCATCATCGTGCGCGGCGTGCGGGCGAACAGCACCGCCGTCAGCGCCGGCACCACCAGGAAGCTGAACACCAGGAGCACGCCCGCGATGGGCACGGAGAACGTCACCGTGACGCCGAAGGCGAGATAGAACCAGAAGTCCCACCAGCGCACCCGCCACCCCTTGGCGGCCGCCACGGCCGGCTCGAACGAGATGGTCTCGAACCGGCGGTGATAGATCAACAGGAACAGGCCCAGCAACCCGTAGGCGATCGCGTCCTTGGCGATCGTGGGCCAGGTCACCCATAGCAGGCTGCCGACCAGCATGTCCTTGATAACGTCCTCGCCGCGCGGCGCCTTCTCCGCGATCAGGATGGCGGCGGCCGAGGCCACGACGTACACGACGCCGATGATGGCCTCCTGCGGGACCCGGCCGCGCTCCTTGGTGCGCGTCCAGGCCAGGACGGCGGCGCCGCAGGCGATGGCGCCGATCGCGAACAGCTGCGAGGTGGCGTCGTTGTGCACGACGTGGAACAGCAGCCCCACCGTCGCCCCGAGCGCCGCCATCTGGGCGAGCGCCAGATCCACGAAGATGACGCCGCGCGCCACCACGTGGAGGCCGAAGTAGCCGTGAATGGCCACGAGGAGCATGCAGGCCACGAAGGGCGCCAGCATCAGCTCGATCATCGGGTGCCCACGGCCGGCGCCGCGAACCCGCGGGCGAGCTCGCCGATCCAGAGGTTGACCAGGTCGAAATAGGTGTTGACGCCCGGCGCGCCGTTGGTGTTCGCCGGCACCACGACCGCAGTCGCGCCGGTGCGCTCGGCCACTTCCCGGATCTGCTGGTGGCTGTAGAAGTTGGAGGCGAACAGCACCGGGATGTGCCGCTCGCGCATCAGATTGATGACCTCCTCCACGTGGCGCGGCGTCGGTGGGATGCCCGGCTTGGGCTCGATGTACTCCACGCACTCCACGCCGAACCGCCGGCTGAAGTACGACCATTCCTTGTGGTAGCACACCATCTCGCGTCCCCGGAACGGCTCGGCCTCCTTCATCCAGCCGCCCAGCCGGCTCCACAGGGGCTGGCCCTGATACCTGGTCTGCTGGAGGAACGACACCAGGCGGTCGCTGTTGGCGAGGTCGAACAGCGTTGCCGGCGTCAGGACGCGCACCAGGTCCTCGCCGAACGTGGCCTGGAGGATCCGCATCTCGAAGTCGCGCTCACGGTCGGCATAGAACGCCGCATTGGCGGCGTCCACCCGCTGGAGTCCCGCCAGGATGTTGCGCGCGATGATGATGGCGTTGATGGGATCCATGGCGATGTGCGGATTACCGTCCACGTGGATGTCGCCCTGGGTCCGGCTCAGGTTGGTCGGTACCTCCATGAGCCGGATCCCGCGGAAGGCGGGCACGTAGCCGACACCTCCGTCGCGGACCTTCGTGTTGCTGGCGCGGTCCTCGAGCGCCGGCACCCACAGCTCGAGATCCATCCCCGTCGTCACGAACAGGTCGGCGTCCCGCAGCGCCGGCACGAAGCTGGGGCGCGGCTGGACGAAGTGGGGGTCCTCGTCGCCCTCGGCGATGGACGTGACGGTGGCCCGGTCGCCCACGATCTCGCGGGTGATGGACGCGTAGGTCGTCAGCGTGGTCACGATGCGGATGGGCGCGAGGGGTCCGGCCGCGGCGCCGCCGACGGGACGGGAGCCGGGAGCGAGGCCGGAGATCGCCAGCAGGCCGGCAAGAATCGCGATCATCAGAATAGCTCGTGTTTGTGGGGACCCATGGCCCAGACGACCTGGAGGCCCAACCGGTCCGTGGTGTTGGCGGCGACGTCGCGGTGGTGCGTCCACTGCGCGCGCAGGTACACGAACTCGCTCTGCCAGAACATCAGCGTCGGGACGATCTGCCCCTCGCGGCCGCTCAGGGGCGGGGGCGGCTCGACCAGGTCGCCGCGCACGCCGACGACGAACCGGCTGGAGAGCTTCCAGGTGGCGTCCACGTAGCCGCCGAACCTCGTGGGGCCCGTGCCGGCGATCTGGCGGTGGAAGGCGAAGACCTCGCTGCGGATCGTGAGCTCCTTGTACTTGGCCTCCTCCGGCGGCCGCCAGCTGAACCGCGCCGCCACGGCACCCACCGTGGTCTTCAGGCTCGAGTCGGCATTCTCGCCATAGATCCCGGTGACGCTCAGCTGGGCGTACGTGGCGCGCGAGAGCTGCCAGAAGCCCGACAGCTGCGACAGGTAGGCCGGCCGGTTGCCGGCGGCGAACAGGGTAGTATTGTCGCCGCGCGTCACCTGGCCGTACCACTCGTAGGTGCCCGCGCGGCCGGAGAAGGGGAGCGGCGCGTAGAGCGAGACGCCGGTGGCCGAGAGACCCTCCTCGCCCAGGTAGCGCTGCAGCACCAGCGGGTACTCATCCTCGGGGAGCGCGTGCAGGTGCCAGCGGTTCAGTTCGCCGACCTGCTGGCGGAACTTCCCGAAGTCCACGCGGAAGTGGCCGGGCAATCCGGTCCAGTAGGCGTACGCCTCCTCGACGTCCACGCCCTCTTCGGAGAACGAGATGAACACCTTGGCGACGGAGAACGGGTCGAGCGCCGACTGCAGCCCGAGCTCGAACTCCCGCGGGAAGAACGGCCGGGTTTGCGGTCCCGGGCGGTCGATGCCCGCCCGGACGTCGCCGGTAATGCTGACCTCCGGATTGGCGAGGCTCGCGCTCCGCCCGCCGGTCCGGCCCCCCACCTGGCTCAGCTCGGCCGTGTCGCTGCCCGCGGCCGCGAGCGCGGCGGCCCGGATCGCGTCCAGGCCGCCCGACGTGTCGAGCGCGGCGACCTGCGCCGTGCCGAGGCTGTCGAGGCGGGCCTGCATCGCGCGCATGACGGCCGCCAGCGAGTCAATCGTCCGCTGCTGGCGCCGCAGCACGGAGTCCTGCGGCGCCTGCGCCGCGAGGCCGGAGTGCCACAGCAGCGAGGCCACCAGCACCAGCGCGGCTCCGCCACAGGTTCGCAACCGCTGGTTCACGGCGATGTCTCCTTTGCATGGCCGACACCGGATCCCGGCCGGAGCCCACCGGCCGGGGGCCGCCACGTGCCGCAGAATGGGCTGCCGACGAGCCGTAAGTATAACTCGCCACGGGGGGAAGGCTCCGGCTTGGCCTCGGCCCGGCGCGGGGATATGTTCCGGCACTTCGCGAGGAACGGATGACCTCTACCGAATCCGACGTTCCGGACCAGCGGCCCCCGTACCTGATGGCGGGCGCGGTCGCGCTGGCCACCCTGGTGCTCTACGT
>DATJUT010000032.1 GCA_035502185.1 Gemmatimonadales bacterium | reverse complement strand
GTCAGTGGCGGCGATATGATGTCGCGCGTTCCACCAGCGTCGAAAGGACGGCGCATGACCCGCACGGCCGGCTGGCCGGCGTCATTGCAGCTCCGTGTCCTGGCCTGGGTCACGATTGCGGTGACGACGCTGCCCGAGTGCGGGGGGGCGCAAGGCCTCCCACCCGCGCTCGCCGAGTTCCTGCAGCAGACGATCGCGCTGGATCGGCGTGACGTGGCGGCTGTCACCGCCGGGCAGCCGGTTGCGAAGGTGCTCGCGACCTCCGACGAACGCGAGATCGCGCTGTTCGGCATCGTGCGCGTCGGCGTGCCGCGATCCTTCTACGTCAGGCTCGCTGCCGCCTTCCCGTCGTCGCTTCGCGACCCGTCGCGGATCGCGTTCGGGCTGTTCTCGGATCCGCCGACCGTGTCCGACGTCGCGGGGCTCTCACTGCCGCGCGAAGATGCGCAGGACCTGGCGCATTGTCGCGCCGGCTCCTGCAAGGTGAAACTCTCGGCGCAGGTCATCGCCCACCTCCGCGCGACGGTCGATTTCGGGTCGCTGGCGGCGGATTCGATCGTCACGGCGTACTTTCGCGAGCGCATGGTCGAATACGTCACGGCCTACCGCGCACGCGGCGACTCCGCGCTCATCGTGTACGAGGACCAGCAATCCCGCGCCGCGGCGGCTCAGGTGTTTCAGGCGATGCTCGCGCGTTCGCCCTATCTGTATCGCGCACCATCGCTCGAGCGGTACCTCGTGGCCTATCCGCAAGGCCGGCCCGCGAACCTCTCCGAGGTGATGTTCTGGGCGGAGGACGATCTGCCCGGCCTCAAGCCGACGGTCACGATCACGCACGAGGTCGTGTACGCTCCGCCCGAGCTGCCGGGCACCACGCTCGTCGCGTCGAAGCTGCTCTACGCCGCGCATTTCCTGGACGGAGCCCTCGACCTGACCGCGGTTGTGGATCAGACGGGAGACCAGGCAGCGGAGCCGGGGGGCATCTTCCTCGTCCTGTTCCGCCGCCTGCACTTCGACAACCTGCCGAGTGGCGGACTGCTGAACCTGCGCAGCAAGGTGATGGGCGAGCTGCTGCAGCGGACGACGGCCCTGCTCCGCGACACGAAGGCGCGCAGCGAGCGAGCCTACGCAGGGCGCTCGACGACTCCTCCGGCGTCTTCGCCATCGCCGTGAGCGCCGTCGGCGCGGGCGGGAGATACGAGGGCAGCGTCAGGCCGCCCTTGCGGCGCCCTCAACCGTGCACGGCGAGCACCGAGCACGATCCCAGCTGGATCACGCGATACGTGGTCGAACCGAACAGCGCCAGATCCAGGAGGTTGCGCCCCCGCACGGCCATGATGACGAGGTCGGCCTGAGTCGCTGAGGCCTGTTGGATGATCTGCTCGTAGGCTCTGCCGACGCGCACGGCGGTCTTGATCCTGGCGGCTGTGCCCGCCTCCGGCGGAATCAGTCCTTCGAGTCGCCGGGTCGCCGTCGCGAGTGCAGTCTCCGTCTCGGCTGAGCTTGGCACGTCCTCCAGAACGTGGAGCAGGGTGATCTCAGCGTCGTACTCGGCCGCTACCGAGAGGGCATACCCCAAGGCCCGTTGCGCTGGGTCGGAAAAGTCCGTGCAGAAGACGACCCGTCGCAACTCAATCGATTCCTGTACGCCCTGCGGCCCTGCGGCATCCCGCTCGCGCTTATGGCTCACCAGGACCGGGCACCGTGCTTTCCGCAACACCTTGTCCGCCACCGACCCCAGTGCGTCACGGTCAGCACCCCTGGCGCCGTGCGTCCCCATGACGATGAGGTCCACCTTCTGCTCTCTTGCCACGGAGAGAATCGCGTCCGTGATGACCCCGCCGTCGGACACGAGACATTCAGGCTGAACGCCGTCGCTCGGATGCGAGCTCACGAAGTCCAGCAACTTCTTTCGATCATCATCGCGGATGCTCTGGTAGAGCTCGACCAGGTACGTCGCGGGAGCATAGTAGTCGAAGTGCGGAGGGTTGAATTCGACTACGTGCTGCACGATCAACCTTGCCTGGTACCGCCGAGCCAGCGACTGGGCGGAGCCATACGCGCCCGCCGATGCGTCGGAGAAATCGACAGGACAGAGGATTCGCTCAATCCGCAGCATGTGCGCTCCTAAGGCCGGAGCCCGAGCGCTTGCCGCCAGCGAAATCGCGACCCGACGAGGGTGGTCTTTCACGCGCACGTAGGGCGTCATTGTCGCGGCGGAATACTGAGTACGACGTGGCACGGCGCCTTCTGTGCGAGGTGTCGCGCCGTCGTTCCGAGGACGAGCTCACCCAGCGTGCGCCGATGGTGATAGCCGAGCACCGCCAGGTCGATCTTCCTCTGCTTCATCTCGTCGAGCAGAGCCGAGGCGGTATCGCGAGCCCTGAGCACGACGGCGCTGGCCTTCATCTTGCCGCGACGCGCGGCGCGTTTGCCCTTGGCGACAATTCTCGCGGCCGCACGGTCCAGCTCGGGCACGTCCGCGTCGAGGGGCGTGATCTCGGGCAGCTCGATAACGTGGACAAGGCACAGAGAGGCTCCCCTGGCGCCCACGCGGCAGGCCAGATCCACGAGCCCGTCCGTGGAATCGAGCGTCTTCAGTCCCACCAGAATGCGCTTGGCTCTCTTCATGTGGCGTCACCTCGGGAGGCGAGTCCGGGCGCCGGCGCCGGCCTCACGGCGACGGCACGATCCACCGGGTTCTTCGCCAGCGCGTGCCAGTCAGGCGTCCTCGCTGGGTTCGCCCGGCGCCGCACTTCGCGTCAACAACTCCATCTGCATTTCCTGGATCTCCACCAATCGCTCGAACTGGTGAGACAGCAGATGATCGACCTTCTGGTGAAGACTGCGGATCTCGAGTTCGGCCTTGAGGTTCAGCTGGTAGTCGTGCCTCGCATGCAGGCGGTCCCGTGCCTCCTGCCGACCCTGGCTCATCATGATCACGGGAGCCTGGATCGCCGCCAGCACCGACAGCACGAGGTTCAACAGGATGTACGGGTAGGGATCGAACGGGTGACGAATCAAGAGGACGGAATTGACGCCGATCCACAGCAGCAGGACCAACGCAAACATGCCCAGAAACGTCCAGCTGCCGCCAAACCCCGCCACGCGGTCCGCGACTCGCTGCCCCATGGTCAGGGTGCTCTGCAACTCCGCCTCGGGGTTCTTTGCCAGAAGCTCCTGCCGCCTGATGCTCGCCAGCACCTCCCGGTCCAGAGCCGTCAACTCTCCACGCTCCGCCTCGAGGAGCGACTCGATGTACCGGTGCCGATACTTGTTGAGATCGTCCGTGCAGATCCAGCCGTCGTCCGACCATTTCCCGGTCGCCCGGTGGATGGCTTCCGCCACGGCCGGGCCCGCCAGTATGCCGCGGTGCAGATCGGCAGCCCGATCGCTGCCGCAGACCTGACAGACCCGCTGTTTCTCGGCGCCCGTCCTGTCCATGTTCAGGCCTGCGCGAGCGAGCGGAGCCTGAACGCTCCCACGATCAGCGCGAGGCCCGACACGATCGCGTACGCGGCGATGATGGCCATGATCGCCGCAAGCGTGACCGGCGGAACGAACAGCGCGAAGCCCGACGCGACGACCGCGACTTGCTTGAGATCGTCGAGGACGGGGACTGACATGGGACCTCCGTCAGTGAGCAGGGCCGAGGTGGCGAGCCCGCCGGCCGCGCCTGCTGGACGGGTCGCGCCTCGCGGGAGGAATCGGGGCCATAGTATCACCGTTCCCGGGAACTGGCCATCGGCCGGCGCCCGGCACCTGCCGAGCTCACTCCCGCACGACGCCCTTCTGCCCCATCAGCCGGCGCATGGGCAAGTTGTCCGCGTACACCCGCCAGATCGCAATCCGGTCGTCCCGGACTCCTGCGAGCCAGGCAGCCGGCACCTCCCATCGGCCGGACTCATCCTTCGGGATGCTGCCGGCATAGGTCCCGCCGGCCCTGCCGAACAGGGCGACGGTTCCATGTTCTTCGAGGGCGGTATCGACCTTGATCCAGTAGTCGGGGACCAAGGCGAGGTACTGCTTCCAGCCGGCTCGCGCCGCATCACGCCCGGCTCCCCGATTGTCGAGCGCGTCCACGAACACGTGATCGTCGGTCATCAGATCGCTCAGGCCGGCGAGATCGTGGGCGTTGATGCACGCCACGAACGCCGCCGCGACTTCCGCAGGTCGCATTTCCGGCCTCCGGTCCGGGTTGTGTCACGAGCTTGGGACGCAGGCGCCCGCTGCTTGCCTGCGCCAGCATCGCCACGGCAAGACTGTGGCCTACGGAGCCGCCGCCCTGCCGCTCCCCTTGCCGGGCCGCCGGTGGGCTCTGCGGAACCGTGCGAGGTGCTTCTTTAGCCGTTCGCCGGCGCCGACAAGGTCCCTGTGGCTCCGCAGAAAGCCACGGATCGCAGCTTCCAGCTCGTCCGTCCCGTTCGCCGCGTTCACCCATCGCACATCTTCCTGGGCCTCGGCCCACGTCGCCTTCAGCTCACGGCGGGCCTTCTTGATGGCTGTGACCAGCGCACCATGCCTGGCGGCCTTTTCGCGCCCCATACCGTACCCACTGCGGAGGTTGGGACTATGTATGCGCGGGGTATCCATCGCGCGCCAGGGCGTGGTGTGGTACCGGGGGCGCCGACTCGCGAGCTCGGACCCGACGGCGACTCTTCCTCCCGGCGCGCCCGGCCATCACTCTTAGAGGATGAGCGAGGAGAGCGAGCCCGGGCGGGTGGGGCGTCAGCTCCACCTGGCGTCCCCGGACGCCGCACCCGTCCTGCCCGCGCGAGACGGGCCGTCGGTCGCCCGGGCGCCCTGGCGGGTCGGGATGCCGCAATCGACGCCGAGCATCCGACGAAGGGAGAGGTGGAGCCGATGAACCTCGAGCGACTCACGGGCGGGACCTGCGGCCCCCCGTTTCCCATCTACGACGACCTCGTGCCGGCCCTGCTCGCCGCGCACCAGGAGGATCGGGCCGATCGAAACGCCACGGTCGCGCACGTCCTCGCCACCGCCGCCGGCTACTCGTACTCCGACATCGGGACGCTGACGACGATCATGTCCCGGGTCGGGCTCGAGGACAACGCCTGTGTCCGTGTGGCGCAGACGGTGGACGCCATGTTCATCTTCTCGACCGCGTATCTCGTGCAGAGTCGCTGCGGCCGGGTCGTGATCCTGAGCTACCGGGGCACCGAGCCGGCGACGCTCGGCAACTGGCTGGCGGACGCCGACGTCGGCTCCGCTTCGCTGGCGCTCGGCGGCGAGCCGCTCGGCGTCCACGCCGGGTTTCATCGGAACGTGCGTGCCACGCTCTGGGGGGTCGTCCGCGAGCTGCAGCTGGCGCTGCGAGGACGATCACTGGCGGATCCCGACAAGGAACTCGACCATCCGATGCAGGCGCTCTACGTGACGGGCCACAGCCTCGGCGGCGCGATGGCGTTGCTGTTCGCACTGTCGCTCGCCGGGAACGCCGAACAGCGTGGGATCGCCGCGACACTGCGCGCCGTTTACACGTTCGGCCAGCCCTTGGCGGTGGGCGGACCGTTGCCCGAGGTCGCGCGCGCGGTCGGCCGGAAGGTGTTTCGTCACGTCAGGGCCCGCGATCCCATCCCCGCTCTCCCCCCCCTGGCCTGGGGTCGTTTCGCCCACTTCGGGCGCGAGTATCGATTCGCCGACGGCGAGTGGAAGGCATCGGTCGAGCCGGTGGCCCAGCTCAAGGGCATTCGGGAGATTCCGAGCGCGCTCCTGGCGTTCTTCGCCACCGCGAAGCACCGCGATACGTCACGCTACTCGATGAGGGAGCACGGCCCGCATCTCTACATCGCCGCACTCCGACCGGGCGGGCGGGTCACGGAGTTCGGCGACGAGGGGTGACCTTCCAGTCCACCCTCAGACCGACAGCACGCCCGGCCAGTACCGCATCCACTGGCGCCGCCGGGCCGTCCGCTGCCACCTCTGGTCGTTGCGGTCGACGGGCTGCGAGCCGGCGATCAGCCGGTCGATGCGCGTCTCGAGCCCGCGGGTGATCGATCCGTCCTCCACGACGAGCATCACTTCGTTTTCCCAATAGCCGGCGGTGATGTCGAGGTTGGCGCTGCCGACCGAGCAGACTCGCCCGTCCACGCTCATGACCTTGGCGTGCACGTGGGGGTTCACCACGCCGAGCCCCCGGGTCCAGGCCGGCTGCTCGCGCATCGCGAACTGGTATCCTTCGCCGCCGGCCGCCACGAGCGCATCGATGCGGGAGTGCACCAGCTCCGTCGCCGCCGTGCGCGCCTTTGACCACGGCCCTCCGAAGGGCGTGCCGTCGTGAGTGGGCGTGAGGTTGCCGAACAGCGCCCGCACGCGCACGCCCCGGGCGATCGCGCGCAGCAGCGCGTGCTGGATCTCCAGGATCAGCGGAAAGCCGTTGACGGCGTACACGTGGGACGTGGCCGTCTCGATGAGCGCGAGATAGGCCTCGAGTGAGCATGCGTCGCGCAGTCCGTGATGCACGACGACGCGCGCGGCCGCCGATCCGGCCGCTGGCGGCTCGACAACGTCGTACGGCGCCCCGCCGGCCGCGGTCCAGGCATCGAGGAAGGAGCGCTCCAGCGCCGCAACGGCCGGGCCCTCCACCCGGGCGCCCGCGTCGAGCCACGGCACCTGGCGCCACGTCGACTGCGGCGTGAGCTGCACTTCCTCGAAGCCGGTGTAGTACTCGTGGGAGAGATTGCGTCCGCCCAGGAGAGCGACCACGCCGTCGATCACGGCGAGCTTGCGATGGTCCCGCTGCTTCAGATCCTCCAGCGAGGGGACTCCGGTCACCGGCCGCGAGAGGCGCAGCTCCACGCCGGGGCGGGCGCCCAGCCGTTCCAGCAGCGGATTGCGCGCCCCGAACGAACCCTGCAGGCCGTGCAGCGAGTCGGCGACCACGCGCACGGTCACCCCGCGCGCGCCCGCCTCGGCCAGCGCCGCTTCCACCCGCGCGCCGACGTCGTCGTCAAGTGCCATGTACACCTGCAGGTGCACGCGCCGCCTGCTGACGGCGATGGCGTCGAGCAGCCAGCGGCGCGCCTGCGCGTTGTCCATCTCGAGCTCGATGCGGTTGCCGGGCAGCAGCGCGGCCCCCGTGGTCGCCGCGAGACGGTGCTCCGGCGATCGGGGCTGCGGCGCCGGAGCATCCGCCGTCCACCCTGCCGCCGGGAGGTCCTCGGCTTTCACGGCTGCGAAGCCGATGGTACGAGGGGTGTGCGGCCCGCGGTGGACGATGGCGGCGACGGGGAATCCCGCCGCAAGCATCCTCGCCCCGACCCGCGCCAGCCGCACGGGATCCACCGCCTCCGGCACGTCGAACGCCGCGCCCTCATCCAGTACGGCACTGGCGTCCGCCACGCGGGTGGGAAGCCCGGCCGCACGCAGCCGCGCGCGGATCGCGG
>DATJUT010000031.1 GCA_035502185.1 Gemmatimonadales bacterium | reverse complement strand
ATCTCCTTCCACTTGATCACCTCGATGGCATTCGTCTCCGTCTCGAACAGCCGGCCCAGCGAGGCGTGGTAGAGCGAGTCGGCCTCCTCCTCCAGCCGCTTCGCCTCGATGCAGTGCTGCATCACGCCGTCCTTCTTGCGCAGTTCCTCGACCCCGAGCGCCAGCGTGCCCACCGCCCGATGGATCACGTCGGTCAGCTGCTTGACCCCCTCGGGGGCGGCGCCCACCCGGAAGATCTGCGCCCGCCTCGCCACCCCGTCGATCACGTCGATCACCTCGTCCAGGTCCGACGCCAGGCGGTAGATGTCTTCGCGGTCGATCGGCGTGATGAAGGTGCGGTCGAGCCGGTTCACGACCTCGTGGGTGATCTGGTCGCACTCGTGCTCGAGCCGCTTGATCTGCTCGGCGTGATAGGGCGCACGCTCCGGCGTGGTGAACAGCCCGACCAGGTGCTCGGCCGCCTCCTTGCTGCGGCGCGCGACCTGGATGAACAGGTCGAAGAACTCCTCTTCCCTCGGCAACAAGCTGAACGGCACGACCACTCCCCGGAAAAGGCGGGCGGAAAATAGCCGTGAGCCGGCATTGCGGCCAATGTGGAACCGTTGCTGGTGATTCGGGGGCGCCGGCATCCACCGCCTTGCGCGCAACGCACATCGGTATATATTCGGTTATGTAACCGAAGAAAACCCGAAAGCCATCGGTGGTTGCCGTATGGAAGACACTGCAGATCAACGTCTTGCCGACGACAAGCAAGGGCAGGCCAAGTTGCCGTCCGGCGGGTGCCCGGACTGCGGAAATTCCCTCGTGCGCGCTTCGGGGTGTCAGTATTGCCCGGTCTGCGGATGGGGACGTTGCGGGTGAGCTGGGCACTCCTGGACCAGCGGCGGCGCGGCACCAGCTTCGTGCGCCTCCCGATCAAGTCCATCCTCAACTCGCCGCAGCAGACGGGGATGGGATTCTGGTCGCTGAATCCCTACGTCGGCTGCGAGTTCGGGTGTACCTACTGCTTCGCCCGCTTCGCCCACCGCTACGTGGTCGAGCGCGGCCGCGACGGCGGCGGGCTCGGCGCCGCTTCGTGGGACGACGCAGCGTTCGAGCATCAGGTCTTCGTCAAGAGCGAGGCGCCGGACGTGCTGGCGCTCACCCTGAAGCCGTCCCGCCTGGGGGACGCGGCGATCGCGATCGGGACGGCGACCGATCCCTACCAGCCCGCCGAGCGGCGGTTCCGGCTCACCCGGCGGATCCTGGAGCGGCTGGCGCAGTTTCACGGTCTCAACGTCAGCCTCGTCACCAAGTCACCGCTGGTGGCGCGGGACCTGGACGTGCTCGCGCGCCTGGCGGAGCGGAGCCGGCTCACCGTGTACCTCTCGCTCATCACGACCGACGTGCCGCTCATCAAGAAGCTCGAAGCGCGCTCCCCGATGCCGCCAGTGCGCCTGCGCGCGGTGGAGAAGCTCGCGGCGGCCGGCGTCTCGGCGGGCGTGATGATCGCGCCGGTCCTGCCGGGCGTGACCGATGGCGTGGCCCAGCTGCGTGCCCTGATGCGCGCGGCCAAGGACGTGGGCGCGGCGTTCGTCCACGCCTCGCCGTTGCGGCTCTATCCGGCCGTGAGGCCGGTCTTCCTGCCGGTCGTCGCGCGGCACTTCCCGGCGCTGCTCGCGCGCTACGAGCGGGCGTTCGACGCGCGCGGCGCCGTCAGCGAAGCGTACGCCGTTGCGCTCGAGCGACGGGTCGCGCGGCTGCAACGGGAGTCGGGGTTCCCCACGTGGGCCGAGGACGAGGCGGCCGCGGGGCGATACCGCCGCCGGTCCCAGGCCCTCGACGACCTCGGCCAGTGGGTCCTGCCGCTGTAGTGCGCCATGACCTCGCCGCGCCTGCAGCTCGCCTTTCCCGAGCAGCTCCGGCGGCTCGTCCCCGTCACCCGCCCGGGACTCCGGTTCGGGATCGCGGCGCTCGATGCCGCATTCCCCTCCGGCGTGCCGCGCGGGCAGATCACCGCCCTCGATGCGCCCCTGGGGAGCGGCGGCACGACGCTCCTCCTCGCCCTCGCGGAGGCGACGCTCCGCTCCGATGAGGGCGTGGCCCTCGTGGACGCGGAGCGCTCGCTCGCGCCCCAGGCCGCCGCCCACCTCGCCGCCCTCGGCCCGTTCTGGGTCGTCCGGCCCAGGGCGCACGAGAGCGCCTGGTGGTGCGCCGACGTCCTGCTCCGGACCGGCGCCTTCGGGCTGGTGATCGTGGACCGCGTGCCGGCGCCGGTGCGCCGCGTCGCCGTGCGACTGCAGCGACTGGCGCACGACAAGGACAGTGCACTGGTGATACGGGTTGCGCAGACGGCACGACGGCAAGTTGCCAGTGGTTTCCAGTTGCCGGGGTACGGAGCGGCGGTGGTGTTGGCGGTCGAGCCGTCGGTGCGCGGCCCCGGCTTCATCCCCGCGCTCCCCGGCTGGGGCGGCGCGTGGCCGGCGGCGCGGCGGCTCCGCGTCACCACGCTGAAGGGCGGCGCCCCGCGCGCCGCGGAGGTGGTCGTTGGCGTCCCCCTGCCGGATCGCCTGCGTCCGCATTGGGCGGTTCGCGATCGGCGCGCTCCGGAGCGCGCCGACCGGCGGCCCGAGCGCAAGGCGCGAAAGTAGCGGCGCGACGAGTGCGGCCGACGGCCCCGACCCCCGCCCCAGCGAGCCGGTCGTCGCCGTCGTCGAGCTGCGCGGCAAGCCCCGCGTCGTGGCCACGAGCCGCGAGGCCCAGGCCCGCGGCGTCACCGCCGGCATGGCGCTCGCCGAGGCCACGGCGCTCGCCGCCGGCCTGGTCGCGCTGCCGTGGGACGAGGAGCGCATCGCGCGCGCCGCCCTCGAGGTCACCACCGCCTTCCTGGCCGCGAGCCCGCGGGTTTCCTGCGCGGGGATGAGCTCCTTGCCGTCTGGCCGTCTGGCAACGGGGCGGGGTGGCGCGGGGTTGTGGTGGATCGACGCCGCGGGGTTGGGCAGCGAAGCCAGGCTTGCCGGCAAGCTCGTCGCCATCGCGGGCGGCCTCGGCTTCGGTCCCGCCCGCGCCGGCGTCGCGGACTCCGCCATCGCCGCCTACGCCGCCACCTACGGGGGACGCGCGGACCCACGAAGGCCCGCCGACGCCGCGGTGCGGCCGCGGATCGTGCCGCCCGGCGCCGACGCCCGGTACCTCGCGCCCTTCCCCGTCACCCTGCTCGACCTGGACGACGACCTCGCCGAGACGCTGCGGAGCCTGGGTCTCGTGAACCTCGGCCAGCTCGCCGCCCTCGACGCCGACGAGGTCGAGGCCCGCTTCGGTCCCGAGGGGCTGGCCGCCCACCGGCTGGCGCGCGGCCGCGATTCGCGCGGACCCTCCACGCCCCGCGACGATGCGCTTCCCGTCGTCGAAGTCGAGCTGGGCGGGCCGGTCGCCACCGCGGAGCCGTTGCTCTTCGTGCTGAAGGGCGCGCTGGCGTCGTTGAGCGAGGCCCTCCACGCCCGGGGGCTCGCCGCGCGCGAGATCGCGCTCGCGCTCCAGCTCGACGACGGCACCGCGGCGGAGCGCGCGGTGCGGCCCGCACGGCCCACCTCGCATCCCGACGCCCTGTTCGACCACTGCCGCCTGGCGTTGGAAGGGTGGCAGCTGCCCGAGCCCGCCACCGCGCTTCGTCTCTCCGCCGCCGTCACCGTGCCCGCTTCCGGCGAGCAGGGCGATCTCCTGGCGCCGCGCTGGGCCGACCCCTCTGCCCTGGCCGCCGCTTTCGACCGGATCCGCGGCAGCGAGGGACTCGACGCCGTCGCCGTCCCGGAAGTGCGTGACGGCCACCTGCCAGCGGACCAGGGCGCCTGGACGCCCGCGCGGCCGGACGGGCAGCGCCACGGCCGGCGTCTGCCCGCCGGAGACGGGGAAACGGTCGTCACCGCACTGCGGACGCTCTCCGTGCCCACGCCCGTCCACGTGCGGCTCGGACGATCGGGGCTCGCTGCCTTCAAGCACGGCGACCACTGGCACGACGTCGCCGAGTGGTGCGGTCCCGAGCGCCTCGCCCCCCGGTGGTGGCGGCACGACGGCCCCGGCCCGGCGGGCGAGCCATCCGGCCCGCGCGACTACTACGCGGCTCGCACCGCCGACGGCGCGCTGTGGCTGCTCTACCGCGGCCATCCCGACCAGTGGTTTCTCGAGGGATGGTTGGATTGACGGCGCCTGGACGCGCGGCCGCACTCGCCGGGCGCAGCCGCGCGGACGCGCGGTCCGCGGCTTCGCCCCGCAGCGACTACGTCGAGCTGCACTGCCACAGCGGCTTCTCGCTCTTGGACGGCGCGTCGAATCCCGAGGCGCTGATCGCGCGAGCCTCCGCCGTCGGTCTGACCGCCGTCGCGCTCACCGACCATGACGATCTCGGCGGCGCAGTGCGCTGGGCCGAGGCCGGCAAGGAGCACGGCGTCGAGGCGATCGTCGGTCTGGAGTTGACCGTCGGCGAGCCGGGCGGTCGCGCGGCCCCGGGGACGCCGGGGCGCATCGAAGGTGCACCCGCGTCGACCTCGCACCTCACCCTCCTCGCGATGGACCAGTCCGGCTACCGCAATCTCTCCCGCCTCGTCACCCTGGCGCGGAGCGGCGAGCGCGGGACGCCCGCCGCCCCGTGGGACGAGGTCGAGCGCTACGCCGCGGGCGTGTTCTGTCTCACCGGTTGTCCGTTCGGCGACGTCCCGCAGCGCCTTGCCCGGGACGACGAGGCCGGCGCGCGCGACCGGCTCGGCAGGCTCGCGGAGGTGTTCGGCGGACGCGTGGCCGTCGAGTGCTGGGATCACGCGCTCGCCTCGGAGCGCGCCGTCGTCCCCCGGCTGGTCGCGCTCGCGGGCTCGCTCGATCTGCCCTGGCTGGTCACCAACGACGTCCATTACGCCACGCCCAGGGGCCGGCTGGTGCACGACGTCCTGACCTGCCTGCGACACCGGACCACGCTCGATCTGGCCGGCACGCTTCTCAGGCCCAACGGCGAGTGGCATCTCAAGCGCCCGGACCGGATCGCCCACCGCTGGCGGCACTACCCCGAGGGCGTCGCCGCCACGCGCGAGGTGGCCGAGCGGTGCGCGTTCCGGATGGCGGCGCTCACGCCGACCCTGCCCGTCTTTCCCACGCCACCCGGCGTTTCGGCCGACGACCATCTCGCCGCGCTGGTCGGGTCGGGCGCGCGCGAGCGCTACGGCGAGCGGCTCACCGCGCGGCACCAGGCGCAGCTCCGGCACGAGCTGGACGTGATCCGGCGGCTCCAGCTGGCCGGCTACTTCCTCATCGTCTGGGACATCGTGCGCGAGGCCAACCGGCTCGGCGTCCTCGCCCAGGGCCGCGGCTCCGCCGCGAACTCCGCGGTCTGCTACTGTCTCGGCATCACCGCCATCGATCCGATCGGGATGGAGCTGCTGTTCGAGCGCTTCCTCTCCGAGGACCGGCGCGAGGCGCCCGACATCGACATCGACTTCGCCCACAACGACCGCGAGCAGGTGCTCCAGTACGTCTACCGGCGTTACGGGCGCGACCACGCCGCGATGGTGTGCGAGGCGATCACCTACCGCGGCCGCGCGGCGGTGCGGGACGCCGCCCGCGTGCTCGGCTTTTCCGTGCAGCAAGCGGAGAAGCTCGCCGACGAGGCGGACCGCGACGGCGCGCGCGAGGCCGGGGAGAAGCTGCTCGCGGGCGGCGCGGCGGCCGCGGACCTCGATCCCGCGGACCACCGGGTGCGGATGCTGGCCGAGGTGGTGCGCGGCCTCCACCAGTTGCCGCGCCACCGCTCCATCCACGTGGGCGGCTTCGTCCTCACCGCCGAGCCGCTGGCCGACGTCGTGCCCATCGAGCCGGCGGCGATGCCCGAACGCACGGTGATCCAGTGGGACAAGGACGACCTCGATCCCGTGCGCCTCATCAAGATCGACCTGCTGGGCCTCGGAATGCTCACGATGATTCAGAAGGCGATCCAGCTCATTCGCCTGCACCGCGGCGTCTCGGTGGATCTCGCCAGGCTGCCGATGACCGATCCCGCCGTGTACGACCTGCTCTGCCGCGCCGATACGATCGGCGTCTTCCAAGTCGAGTCCCGCGCGCAGATGAACACCCTGCCGCGCCTCGCGCCGCGCGCCTTCTACGATCTCGTGGTCGAGGTCGCCCTGATCCGCCCCGGCCCCATCCAGGGCGAGATGGTGCACCCCTACCTCAGACGCCGCGCCGGGCTCGAGCCGGTCACCTATCCGCACCCCTCACTCGAGCCGATCCTCGAGCGCACCCTCGGCGTGCCGCTCTTCCAGGAGCAGGGGATGCAGGTCGCGATCGCCGCCGCCGGCTTCACCCCGGGCGAGGCCGACGAGCTGCGGCGGGCGATGGGGCACAAGCGCTCGCACGAGCGGATGGCGAAGATCTGCGGCAAGCTGGTGGACGGCATGGCGGCGAACGGCATCGAGCCCGACGTCGCACGCCGCATCTTCAACCAGATCTCCGCCTTCGCCGACTACGGCTTCCCCGAGAGCCACGCCGCCAGCTTCGCGCTCCTCGTGTACGCCTCCGCCTGGCTCAAGCTCTACTACCCGGCGGAATTCGCCTGCGCGCTCCTCAACGCGCAGCCGATGGGGTTCTACGCCCCCGGCACCATCGTGGAGGACGCGAAGCGGCACGGCGTCGAGGTCCGCGGCGTCGACGTGATGCGCAGCGCGTGGGATTGCTCGATCGAGAACGGTGCACTCCGCATCGGCTTCCGGCAGGTGGCCGGCCTCGGCAGCAAGGCCCGCGAGCGGCTCGAGCCGCTGCTCGCCGACGCCCGCCCTGCATCCCTCGAAGGGTGGGTGCACGAAAGCGGGCTGGCCGTGCCGCAGCTGCGCGCGCTCGCCGAGGCCGGCGCGTTCGACGGCCTGTGGCCGAATCGCCGCTCGGCCCTGTGGGAGGTGCTGAAGCACACCCGCGGTGCGGCCGGCCCCCTGGCCCCGGTGGCCCAGGACCGGCGCGCCGCGCCCGTGCCGGCCCTGACGCCGGTCGAGCTCACCGAGGCGGACTACCGGGTGACCGGTCTCTCCCCGGCCGGACACCCGATGCGCCACCTGCGTCGCGCGGTGGCTCGGTTGGGCGCCATCCCCGCCGCCGAGCTCGAGCGCCGCCGCGACGGCGACTGGGTCACGGTCGCCGGACTCGTGATCTGCCGCCAGCGGCCCGGCACGGCCAAGGGATTCTGCTTCGTGACGCTGGAAGACGAGACCGGCCTCGCCAACGTCGTCATCACGCCGAAGCTGTTCGAGGAGCACAAGCGACTGGTGCGGCGGTCTCCACTCCTGCTGGTGAGCGGCGTGCTGCAGGAGGAGCAGGGAGTGCTCAACATCCGTGGCAAGCAGTTCGCGGCGCCGCGCCCCGAGGCGGGGGCCGCGTTCGTCACGTCACACGATTTTCACTGAAGGGCGAGCCCGGCCGCCCGCCGCCTCACGCCAGCGCCTCGCCCAGGGCGATCCCGCGCGTGGCGAAGATCCGCTCGATCGTCTCCCCCACCTTGTTGTTCGGCGTCGAGGCGCCGGCCGTCACGCCGACGATCCGCCGCTCTCCCCCGGCGCCGAGCCAGCCGCCGATTTCCGCTTCCTGGTGCCCACCCACCGGCTTGTGGCGGATGGTCCCGGACGCCGCATCGATGCACGAGGCGTCCTCAATGTGATAGGTCGGCAGCCGCTCGGCGCACAGCGCGGCCAGGTGGTTCGTGTTGCTCGAGTTGTAGCCGCCGATCACCACCATCACGTCCACCGAGTCCTGCAGCAGCCGCAGCACCGCGTCCTGCCGGTCCTGGGTCGCCGAACAGATGGTGTCGAAGCTGCGGAAGTGCTCGCCCAGCTTGCCGACGCCGTGGCGGCTGGTCATGGCGCGTCGCAGCTCCGCGGCAATCGCCAGCGACTCCGTGGACAGCATCGTGGTTTGATTCGCGATGCCGATGCGCTCCAAGTCGTGCGCCGGGTCGAAGCCCGGCGAGGCCGCCGCACCGAACCTCGCGCGCAGGGTCTCCGCGCCGGACGCGTCGCCGCGCTCGATGAAGTCGCAGACCAGGCGCGCCTCCGCCATGTCCCGCACCACGAGATACCGCCCGCCCGGCTGGTCGGTGACCTGCGACGCCGTCGCGCGCGTCTCCTCGTGCTGGTACTTGCCGTGGATGATCGCGGTGAACCCGTCCCGGGCATAGCTCTCGACCCGCTTCCAGACGTTGAGCACCGATCCGCAGGTCGTGTCCACCAAGATCGAGCCGAGGGTGCGCAGTCGCTCGAAGTCCTCGCGCGTCACGCCGAACGCCGGCAGGATCACGACGTCGTCCGCCGACACGGGTGCGAAGTCGAATTCGCCCGCGGCGCTCCGGGCGATGATGACGATCCCCATGCCGGCCAGCTTCGCGTTCACGTGCGGGTTGTGGATGATCTCGCCCACGAGGAAGATCCGCTTCCCGGGGAACTTCGCCCGCGTCTCGTAGGCGTACTCCACGGCCCGGTCGACGCCGTAACAGAAACCGAACTCCTGCGCGAGCCGGACCGTGAGGTCGCCCAGCGTGAGCGTGTGCCCCCGGGAGCGGACCTCGTCCACCACGGCGCTGTGGTAGTCGTCCGTCAGCGCGCCCTGGATCTCGCCCTTGAGGCCGAATCCCTTGCGGAAATAGGTCTGTTCCACGGGAATGCGCGAATCTAGCCGCGGCGGGCCGCCTCCGGCAGGTGCGAAGGGATCACCCTGCGGCACCCTAGCGGGCCGGGCCGCGCCGGTCCGGCGGCCGGTTGATCAACATCGCGTAGCGCAGCCACTTCTCGTAGGCGGAGATGGTCGCCCACACGATCCCGCGCGTGCCGTCCAGCACACCGAGGCGCACGAACGCCCGCAGCACGAATTCCACCGGCATGCGGAGCCAGTCCGTGGCGCGGTAGGTACGGCCCCGGGCCGCGAAGTCCGCTGTCCGAATGGACCCGTAGCGCTCGACCTTCACCAGGTGCTCCGGCACCGTCCGCACGGTGTGATGCTCGATCGTGCCCGCCAGGCGGGCCGTCACGCCATCCACCTCGACCCCCGTGTGCACCGGTGCCGGCGTGCACCGCCCGCGCTCGCGCCGGAACAGCCGGATCACCCAGTCGTGGCCGAGCCCGCCCCACCGCATCCGCTTGCCGAGGTAGTACACGTCGCGGCGGATCCAGTAGCCGTCCACCGCCGGCCGTCCCGCCAGGAGGGTACGGATCTCCTCGCGCAGCGCCGGCGTGAGACGCTCGTCCGCGTCGAGCAGCAGGACCCACGCCCCGGTCGCGAGGTCCAGCGCCCGTTGCTTCGATTTGCCGTGACCCCGGAACTCACTGCGCGCGATGTGCTCCACTCGGGCGCCGGCCTGTCGAGCGATCTCGACGGTTCGGTCCCGCGAGCCCGTGTCCACGACCACGATCTCGTCGGCCAGGCCCTCGACGCTCCCCAGACACGCCGGAAGCCTCTCCTCCTCGTCGAGCGTGATGAGGATGACGCTGAGTCTCGGTCCGTTCGCGGAGACGGTCATGTGCCCGGTCCTTTCCCCGCCCGGACGGCCGCGCCCGCCAGGGCCGCCCGCGCCGCCTCCAGCACGGTCGCGACGGGGATGTCGCTCACGCGCGGCGCGCCGATGTTGCGGTGCGACGGTCCGACGACCCCCCAGCCGCGAACTTGGTCCTCCAGCCCGTAGGCGACGACGGTCACGCCAACGGCGTCCGCCAGGTGCACGGTCCCCGTGAATGGCGACACGAAGACGGCGAAGCGACGCTGCAGCGCAGCGAACACCGCCAGCGGCACCGGCGGGGGCACCACCGCCTCCGGTATCCGCGCCTGCACGGACTGCGCCTCCACCCGCTCGGGCCCCATGCCGCAAAGCACCACCCGGCAGCCGTCGTCCGTCAGCGCCTGCACCAGTGCCACCACCTTGTCCTCCGGCCACGCCCGCACCGTGTACCGCCTCGCGCTCCGATGAGGAATCTGCACGCCGACGATCGGCCGGCCGTCGGACGGCAGGAGCGCCGGCAGCATCTCCGCGACTCGCCGCTCGGCGTCCGCCGGGACCTGGAACACGGGTCGGACCGCGGCCGGCGGCTGGCCGATCGCCGCCGCTGCGCGACAGTAACGCGTCGTCTGATGGTAGTCGTCTACCCCGAGGATCAGGTTGCACCCGGGGTGGGCGTAGGTGCGGTGCGTCGCCATCCGGACCGGGGCACGGCTCCAGGCGCCGATCCAGGCGCCGGCCATCGACTCCGCGCGGAGGCTCACGTACAGATCCCACCTGACGTGGCCGAGACGCCAGGCCAGCTCCGCCCAGCTGCGCGGGTCCCGTCGGAAGACGGGCCCTTCCTCCACGAAGGGCAGGCCCTCGAGAACCGCGCGGTTCTTCCGCCCCGGAACGAGCACGATTCGGGCGCGCGGCCAGCGCTGGTGCAGCGCGAGGAGCAACGGCGAGCAGCACAGCAGATCGCCGATCCGGTCGGTACGCGACAGCAGAATCGTCCCCGGCTCGAGCCCGTCCAGATCGCGCACCGTCCGGGAGCGGCGGTCCAGCGGCAGCGTCAACGCCGCGGCGAACAGCGTCTGGAGCGGCCGTTTGACGCCCTGGCGCGCGCGCTTCAGCAACCCGGCCATCTCACCTCGCAGTCACCGCCGCCGCCGCAACAGTCCCCATTTCCGCAGCCAGGCGGCGTAGAAGCGGACGCTCGCCAGCGGCGTGCCGAAGCGCGGCCTCCGGGCGGAACTCACCTGCCAGTCCTGCCGCGCGACGCGCTCCCGCATCACGGCCGGATGCCGCCCGCTCCAGCGGAACGCCAGCTCCACGCTGCCGATGGCGTCCGCGGGTACCGGGGCCCACCGCCGGCTCACGTACTCCTCGTCGTGATACAGGCGCGCCAGGGCCAGCGTCTTCGCCTTCAGCTCGGCCGGGGCCGCCGCCCAGCCGTAGTGGAAGACGCGCGCGCCGCTCCGCCGAGTACGCAGCCGGTGCCCGTCGAGCCGGCCGAAGCCGGCCGCGTCGCGCACCGATTGCAGCCGGCCGTCGTTGCGCACCAGCCTGCACTGGCGCCGGTACCGGAGCGGGTTCACGTAGCCGTACGAGCCCTCGAAGTGCAAGAACCGGAACGTCAAGGCGTCCACTCGCTCGGAGGCGTCGTGGCGCGCGAGTGCCGTCCGGATGGCGTCGTAGTCGGCCTCGTGCAGCACCTCGTCGGCCTGCAGGTACAGCGCCCATCGGCAGCGGCACCGTGCGAGCGCCCGGTTGGTCTCGCGCGCCAGCGTCCGGCCACCGAGGTCCGGGCCATCGTCCCAGTCGGACTCCACGACCGTGATGCGCTCGTCGGCCAAGCCGCGGACGACCGCGAGCGCGGGGTCGTTCCGCTGCGCGACGACGACGACCTCCTCCACGAGCGGCATCAGCGAGCTCAGGGATTCCCCGATGGGATACGCGTAGCCGGGCGCGCTGCGGATGATGGTGAAGCCCGAGACCGGTACCTCACGCCCCAAGGAACATGCTCCAGATCCAATCCACGCACCCGTGGGTGATCGCGGCGGCGGCCAGCTTTCCGGTCCGCTGATAGACCCAGCCGTAGGCCAGGCCGGCGGCCGTGGCCAGCAGGCCGTAGCCCCAGTTGGGATGCGACGGGTGCTTGAGCAGGTGCAGCAGGCCGAAGACCACGGCGCCCAGCACCAAGCCTGGACGCGGACCCCACAGGCGCGTGAACGCCTCCTGGATCACGCCGCGAAACAGCATCTCCTCCGGAAGGCCGACGAACAGCACCAGACCGTACAGCCGCAGCAGGCCGTGTACCGGCCCCAGCCACCGGGACTGGTACGACAGGAACCCGATCGCGAAGCCGAGCGGGATCGCGATCAGGGCCAGGCCCGCGACCGCTGCCACGGCGAGGCCCACGTCGCGCGCCCCCACATCCAGATCGACGTCGAAGGTGCGCAGCGGATGCACGACGGCGAACAGGAACAGCGCGAGGGCCAGCGCAACCAGGGGACCGAGGCTCAGGTGCGTCCCGCCCGGCACCGCGATTTGGATCCCGCGCTCCCAGATGCCCCACACCGCCGCCACCGCCACGGCCGCGATGAGCAGCCGGGCCGGCGATGGCTCCTCGGCACGATCCACGCCGAGGGCGACGGTCGCCAGGCCCGCACCGATCGGCCACAGCATCAGGTTGATCCAGTTGTGACCGCCCGCGAGCAACGCCGCAACCATGCCGTAGAGAGCGAGCCCCAGCGGAACGTGCACGGCCAGGCCGGGATGCCGGCCGACCAGTCCCCCGACCCAGCCGCGGCCCGCCGGGACCAGCAGGAGCAGGAAGGCCGCCGCCGCTGCGAGGTCGAAGGCCAGCCACGGCCATCTCGCGTCGCCCTCCGCGCCCAACGACGCGAGCGCCGCCATCGTGACGAGGGCCACGGTCCACCCGACGAGGTTCGCCCGCCGGCTCAAGCGCCCCTCCCGACGGCCAGACCCTCCGGCGCGAGCGAGCGGTACACGTCGACCGTCCCGCCGATGGTCCGTTCGATCGAGAAACGCTTGACCCGCTCACGCCCCGCTGCGGCCAGCGCCTCGCGGAGCCCGCGGTCGTGCAGCACGCGGTGTATGGCCGCGCCGAGTGCGGCGCCGTCGCCCACGGGGACGAGCAGCCCCTCGATGCCGTCGCGCACGATCTCCGTCACGCCGCCGGCGGCGGTCGCCACGACCGGTACTCCGGCGAGCATCGCGTCGAGGAGTGTCGTGCCGAGACCTTCGTCCCGAGAGCTGAGGACCGCGACGTCCGCCGCAGCCAGCAACTCCACGGCGTCCGGCCGAAAGCCGGTCAAGCGCACGACCCCGTCCAGCCCGAGCCGCGACAGCGACCGGCGGGCCGGCGCCGCCAAGGGTCCATCGCCCACCAGCAGCGCCTGGACGTCGCTCCCCTCCACGCGGGCCGCCGCGATCGCCGCCAGAAAGGTCGCCGGGTCCTTGTGGGGTGGCACCAGCGCGGAGACCATGACCACCAGCGGACGCCCCGGCTCGATGCCGAGGCTGCGCAGGGTGAGCACGCTCGCGCGGCGCGCGGGCCGGGCGACGTTCACGCCGCTGTGCACCACGGAGATCCGGTCCGGCTGGATGCCGCACGCGCACAGGACCGATCGGACCCGCTGGGAGACCGCGACGAACTGCGCCGGACAGCGGTACTTGAGCCGGGACAGAGGGTTGCCCCGCAACGGCAGCGCCACGCGCCGGCTCACGACGAGTCGGGTAGGCGTACGGCCGATCGCCATCGCCGAAATCGCCACGGCATGCGCCGCGTGCGCGTGCAGGACATCCGGTCGGACCCGGCGCAGCAACGCCCTCAGTCGCGCCGCGGCCACCGGATCCCACTCGAACGCGGGCGCCAGGGCGACGACCGGCACTCCGTCCCGGCACAACGCGTCGGACAGTTGCGTCCCCGGGCGCGCCACCACCCAGCTGCGATGCCCGAGCCGCTGGAGACCGGTGGCCAGTGCGTGCAGCTGCCGCTGCCCTCCGCCCCAGGTCCGTTCCGTGTCCACGTGCACCACGCGCAGCGTCCCGCCGGCGCTCATATCGCGCCGCACCCCGCCCGCGGCCCGGTCCGGATCGGAATCCGCGACAGCCTCCCGGTCAGTCGGGGGTGCGCGCCGGCCGAGTCCGGCAGAGCCACGTCGAAATCCCCGCTGACGGTCGTCGTTCCCTCGAGCCGGAGGCTGCCGGAGATTCCGATCCGCGCTGCCCCGGTCCCGAGACGCACGGCCACCGCCGCGCTCGCCGTCACGGCCGGACCCGGCGCCACGGCGAAGCTCTTCGTCCGGGTCAGTGGAAGGGTCGTGCGCACCGCGATGCCGGCAGCCCCGTTCCGACCCACGGCGACGACGGTGAGAAGGCTGTCGTTGGCGCAGTACGCGGCGAGCGCCGGCCCGTCGAGGAGCCGCGAAGTGCGACCGACCACCACGCGGTCAACTTCGAGGTCGCCGTCCGCCCCCACCTCGCTCCTCGGGCCCACGCCGCAGCCGGCGACCACCACCAGCACCATCTCGAGGCTCGCGACCATGCGCGATCGCATGGCGAGGGAAGCTAGGCGCCCGCTCAGCCCTTGCCTAGCGCCGCGCCCCGATCGTCAGCGACCACCGCCATCGGCCCGCCGGCGCCACCGGCCGCGCTGCATCGAGCCGCACCGCGCCTCCGAGCAGCGACAGCCCGGCGCCGAACGACGTTGCGGGCGCGCCCGGGAAGGACACGGACCGGGAGGCGGCCTCGCCCGCGTCGGCGAACACCACCGGGCTCACGGCGTGAGACGACAGGCCGACGTCGAGGCTCACGGCCCACGCGGAGGGGCCGCGGAGCGCCCCCGGAGGATAGCCCCGCAGTGTCTTCTCCCCGCCCAGGCGGAAATCCCGTTGCGGCAGGCTGTCGCCCGCGCCCGCACCCACCCATCCGGAAGCCGTGACGTCGAGCCATCGTACCACGCCGGATCGCGCCGTCGCCGCGACCCACGCACGAACGTGGCGCCGCGCGCCTGCCGTGCCCTCCGCACCCGCCCGCCAGCCCAGCGGCCGCGAGCCGCCGGCGAGCTGGGCGAGCGCAACCCAGTATCGCCCGTCCGCGACCGGGCCGTTCGCCTGGAAGGCTCCACGGCCGCCCAGCAGCTCGTTGAGCCCGCTGTGCGCCAGCCGCCGCGGAGCGGACTCGTCGGAGTAGCTCCCCTCCAGCGTCAGGTCCGCGGCGACGCCGAGCGGGCGCTGGTAGCGCAGCGCGCCACCCTGGGCGAACACGTAGTCGCCGTCGTCGCGCGCCAGCACGAGCGCGCTGACGGAATTGGAGAACGTGAGCCCGGGGGCGAGCGGGTCGGCGTCCCGCATCTCGCGAAAGGCCTGCAGCTCCAGCCGTGACGCCACCGCATCGCGCCGCAGGGTCAGCGCGCCCTGGAGGCGCTGGTCGGTGAACGCGTACCGCGCCCGCACGAGGACAGAGACGAACGGCGCGCCTGGGCGCCATTCGTACCCCGCACCCAGCGAGGCCCCCTCGGCCCGGTTGTAGCGCCACAGGTCGGTGAAGCGGTCGAACGCGACGGAGAGCCGGGGGCGGCCCGTGAGGCTGTCCGGCAGCCGCTCCATCGTGGCGAGCACGTCGCGCCGCAGATCCTCCAGCCGCGTCGCGTCCCCCGGCGCGAGGTCGAACTGCAGTGAATCCCTCCAGCCGCGGTACGCGTGCAGCACCGTGTCCGGCGGCACGTCGATCTCGAACCGGCCACCCGCCCAGCTACCCTGGGTCACGCACCCGCCGGCCGATCCCGACAGCGTGTCGGCGCCCGCGCCCCCGGCCAGCTGGTCTCCGCAGCGCCGCGTTTCGTCCTCCCGACCCTTGCGGTGCCTGGACGGGGCCGTGTCCGCGGGCAGCTCGGTGAAGGAAAGCGGCCGGTTCTCGTTGACCCGCACGGCCCCGAAGGTCGTGATGAAGTGCACCGGCACGATGAGGTTCTTGAACCACGGCAGACGCACGTCGAGCGTCACCGCCTGGCGGTACGGCAGCCAGTAGCGCTCCTGGTACAGCCCGTACTCGAGATCCGCCGAGACTCGCAGGATGCGCTCCACCAGGGCGCCCTCGCGGTCCGCGCGGCTGGTGTCCCGGCCGGTCGCGCCGATCGAGTCCACCCACAGGCGCTTGCCGACGAAGACGAACGAGAGGCGCACGGTTTCAGCGGTCTCGGCGTCGAGCCACAACTCGCCGGCGATCAAGGCCGCGTCCGCGCGAAGGGGCGTGACCCGGACGCCGATGGCCTTCACCGTGCGACCGGGCAGGAACAGCTGCAGCGAGTCGACGATCGCGTAGGCGTAGTACGCTTCCGCGCCGGGCGCGAGCGGGTGGACGGCCGCGCGCTCCGGAAACCCGCGGTCCGACACGAGCCGGATGCTGTCGCCCAGGAAACGCGGCACGAACCAGGGACGGGTCCAGCCCGCATCCATCGTCGCGTTCCGGAACACGGTCCGCGACCGCTCGCCGAGCGCCACGATCCGCAGATCGTTGGGCGCCTGCCAGTGCAGCTCCGCCTGCTGCTCCTGGACGGCGAGCGGCACGAGACGCGCGAACCCGCCGCGCCCGAAACTGGCGTCGAGGCGCGTGAGCAGCGTGGCGCTGTAGTCGTGTACGGCGCTGTCCTGCTCGCGGTGCCGCAGCCGCGCCCGCGCGATCAGGGCGGCGGTCGCCGAATCGGCGAATGGGCTCTGCAGCTGCACCGTCAACAGCAACGCGACCGGGATCGGCATGGGCATCCGTTCCGCGCGGGAGCGCCTCCACTACGCCGGCGCCACGCGCGCGGTTTCCCGTTCCGCCCGCTCGAGCGCTACACGCCCTCGGCCGGTGGACGAAACGCCGTGCCGAGGGAGCGACCGGAGCGCGGCTCGCTCCACGCTGCCAGGGCCAGTCCCGCGAAGATGACCACGGCGGCGATAGCGGAGCGAATCGTCAGGTGCTCGCCGAGGATCAGTGGCGCGCCGATGATCGTCATCACCGGCTGCAGGTACACGTACATCGCCACCAGGCTCGATGTGGTGCGCTGCAGCGCCCAGATGGAGAGATAGTAGGCCAGCAGCGACGCACAGATCACGATGTAGGCGAGCCCGAGCAGCGCGCGTGGCGGCACCGCGGTCAGATCCACGTCCCGCAGCGCCACCAGGCCGATCGGCGTGACGATCACGGCCCCGAACAGGAATACGTGCGTCACGACCGTGACCGGGTGGTAGCGCTCGAGCATCTTCTTGGAGAGGACCAGGTAGGCACCGTAGGACGCCGTGTTGCAGGCCACCAGCGCGTTGCCGAGCGTCGTCGTGGGATCGAGCCGGATCCGGTCGGGTCCGATCAGGTACACGGCGCCGATCGCCGCGAGGACGATCCCGCCGATCTTCGGCCACGTCGCGCGCTCCCGTCCCAGCGCCAAGGCGATCGCCAGCGTGAAGGCCGGCATGGTCGTGACCAGGATGTTCGTGTTGATGGCGGTCGTGCGCTTCACGCCCTCCAGGAACAGCAGCTGGTTCATGACGACACCGAGGACCGCCAGTCCCGCGAACGTCGCGAGGTCTCTCCGGTCGCTCACCTGTTCGCGAACGCACGCCCGCTGGAACAGGCCGAAGGCGAGCGCTGCCCCGGTGACCCGGAAGAACACGATGCCGGCCGGCGAGATGCTGGGCAGCACGAACTTGGCCACGATGGTCATGGAGGCGAAAAAGAACTGCACCGCGATCATGGCCAGATGCACCATCGACAGCCGGCTCCTGACTTGACCTCGCCGAGGCCAACGCTATACTGACTGATCAGTCAGTCACTACGGGGAGTCCATGGCCACGCGCGATACCATTGTCGACGCCGCCTGCGCCTGCCTGGTGTCCTCCGGACTTGGCCGGGTGACAGTCGGCGCCGTCGCCAGGACTGCCCGGGTCTCGACGGCGCTCGTCCACTACCACTTCGCCACCAAGCGCAGACTGCTGGCGGCCGCCGCCGCCGCTCTGGCACGACGGCGCGCCGAGGGCCGGGCAGCCGCGCTGGCCGGAGCGCCGGGTCTGGCCGGCCTCGACGCCCTGTGGTCGAGCCTCGGCGGCAACGCGGAGCGGACGGGGTCCGACCTCGTCCTGCTCGGGCGTCAGGATCACGAGGCCCGGGCCGCCCTGCTCTCGGAGCGCGGCCGCGAGCGGGTCCGGATCGGCGCGGCGCTGCCGCGGTGGCTGGCCGGGCTCGGAGCCCGGCCGGGGATCCCGGCCGAGGATCTTGCCGCAACCGTGTGCACGTTCTTGGACGGCGCCGCCGCCGCGCTCGCAGCAGGCGCGCCCGCGGCGGACGTCAGAGCTTCCTACGATGCTTTCTGGCTCGCCCTCGTCGCGCTTGCTCAGTCGGCGGGCGCCCGGTGAGGACCCGACGCAGGTCGGTCAGAGAATCCGCCCTCACCGCCGTGTTCTTCCCCCGCACCAGCGTGAAGGCGACCCGCCGGTCGAGCCGCGGCAGTTCGTCGTCCCTCAGCGCTCGAGCGATGCGCTCCCGGAGCCGCACGCGCACGATGCCTTCGCCGCCGTCCAACTCGTAGTCCAGTGGGCACTTCTCGCCGGCGAGGGTGACGAACGAGGGAAGGGCCTCGAGCTCCCGTCGAGCCTCGGCTGACACGAACTCGTCGACGCTCAGGCCGAGGTCGGCCTCGAGGAAATCCTCGAACCGACCCAGGCGCTCCAGCCGGCGGCCCAGGGCGGCCCGCACCACCGAGCCGTCGACGCCGCTCAACTTCCCGCCCGAGCGTCGCCACAGCTCCCCGAGGAGGTCCAGCGTGTGGCGGAGCGTGCGGGCTTGCCGGTGGTGGGCCACGCCCGTCATCAGGGCCTCGACCAGTGCGGCCCGCGCGGGCCCGGCGAGCTCCGCAGGGATCGTCTCCAGCGGCTCGACGTCGCGCTCGAGCTCGAAGCCGTGATAGTTGCGGCGACGCACCGCCACCAGGGGCAGCCGCCGATGCCGGGCGTCGTACTGCACTTCGGGAGCGAGGACGCGGGCGTAGCTTCGCATCAGGTCGTACGGCAGTTGCGTGCCCTCGATGGCCGCGCGCGGGACGCCGAACCGGTCGGCAAAGTAGCGAATGGTCCCGGCCACGCCGCCCCAGGCTCCGCAAACGGAGCCGCGCGAGACGCGCACCGGCTCGCCGGCCGCCGTCTCCTCGTCGACCACCAGGTCGAACGGCATGATCCGCGCGATCAGGTCCTGGAAGCGCCGCAGCATGCGCTCGTCCGCGTAGGGCACGGTGGCGGGGAGGGTCATCTCGAGCGCGCGGTACACCGACGCCACGCCGAGTGCCGCATCCTCGACGGCCTTCACCAGCACCCCGCGTCGGTCGGCCCATTCCGCCACCGTGTCCGCGAAGACGTGCCGCGCCAGCCCGTAGACCTCGCTGACGGCCGCGTGGTGATTGACGGCCTCGGCGAAGATGTTGTAGACCGTCAGGTGATCGGAGCCGGGCACGATCACGCCGCGCAGCATCCGTTCCTCGCGCGTCATCCGGTGCAGCGACTCGACGCCGGAACACGCCGCCACCGCCGGCACCAGGTCCGCGTCCGCGTGGAGGAGCAGCTCCGCCCAGGGCCGCTCCACCGGCAATGCCTCGACTTCCGCGCCGTAGACCGTGAGCCGGCCGTCCGCGACGATGCCGCGGCCCTCCAATCGCCGGAGGGCGGCCGCGTACGCCGTCCGGTCCAGCGGCACGGGTAGCTCGAGGTCCGTGGCGTTCACGCCGAGCGCGGCGCACGTCATCGCCACGCGCTCCACGTCACCCGCGAGCTGGAACTCCGGAGGGCCCGGCGTCAGCCGGTCGAACGCCAGGTCCCGATCGCTGAGGATCCACACCTCGCCGCCCCGGACACGGCCGTGCACGCGGCCCGCCATCTGCAGAATGTCGTTCGCGGCGAGCGGCGTCCGGGTCAGCACGTTGCGGCCGCGTTCCACCACGTTCTGGTAGCGCGCGTCCAGTATGACCACGGTATCGAGCCCCGCGATGTTCAGCGCCGATTGCCCGGCAGCCGTCATCGCCAACAGGTACGGCTTCGGCGCGAGGCCCTCGAGGAACGGCCGGATGACCCGGATCGGCTCTCCGCCGTGGTAGAACGCGGTCGTGAGGGCCGGCCACTGGGCACCCACCGCCCCGGCAACCGCCTCCACCTCCGCCCGGGTCGGCACGAACACCGCGACCCCCCGCCGCTCGCGCACCACCCGGCGCAGAAAGCGCGAGTCCAGGAAGTCCGCGACCGTCGAGGGCTGGATCCGCACCCGCGCGGCACGCGCCGGGTCGAACGCACGGGTTTCGATGACCCGCGTCGAATCGAGGTAGCCGGCGTAGAACGCCGGGTCCACCGTAGCCGACAGCCAGATGAACCGGCAGCCGGCCCGCTTGCCCAGCGCCAGGCACAATTCCAGCTCGGCCGAGGTCTGGTGGATCTCGTCCACCACGACGACGTCGGCGCCCGTGATCACGCCCGCCTGGAACCAGCGACGCGCGATCCCCGTGGTCACGATCACGAGGTTCCACGACGGCGTCTCGGGCGTCGCCTCCCGTTCGCGGTTGACGACGCCGACCCTCAGGGGAACGCCGAGGATGGCTCGAGCGATCCGGCGGATGCCAAGCGTCTTGCCCGTGCCCGTGCCCGCCACGATTCCGAAACCCCCGCCGTCACCCGCGAGCGCCTCGATCTCCGCGCCATGCTCGGCCTCGAGCACGGTGTGGATGTCCAGGCCCATCGCCATTTCGATCGTCTCGCAGGCGGCGCGCGTCGGCGCGATGACCACCACGCGGCCGGTGGGCGGCCTCGCGGCGTGGAAGGCTTGGCGGTCAGGTGGGAGGTAGTGGTCTCGGCTGGGGTGCACCGGCCTCAGTCACCCAGGCAGATGCCGAGTTCGCGCGCCGTGGACACCGTATCGGAGTCCAAGGGTACGACCTTGGGCTGTGACAGGGCGTCCTTGAGGGGCACATACCCGACCGTGGGCGGCAGGTAGGCGACCATGACGCCGAATACCTTGTTGGCGACGCAACGGACCGCCGCGGCACCGAAGCGCAGGGCCAGGAGGCGGTCGAACGTGGTCGGCGTGCCGCCCCGCTGCAGGTGACCGAGCGTCAGCGACCGTGTCTCCTTGCCGGTCCGCTGCTCGATCTCGCGCGCCACCAGCTCGCCGATCCCGCCGAGCCGCTCCATTCCACCTCCGGCCGCCGCCGGCCCCTTGAGGGCCCGCGAGCCACCCTTGGGCAGCGCTCCCTCGGCGACGACCACGATGCTGAACCGCCGGCCCCGTGCTTCGCGCTCCTTCACCTTTCGACAGACGCTCTCGATGTCGAACGGAATCTCCGGAATCAGGATCACGTCCGCGCTGCCGGACACGCCGGAATGCAGCGCGATCCAGCCGGCGTACCGTCCCATCACCTCGACCACCATCACCCGACTGTGGCTCTCGGCGGTCGAATGCACCTTGTCCAGCGCGTCGGTCGCCGTCGACACCGCGGTATCGAACCCGAAGGTGGCCTGCGTCCCGCCGACGTCGTTGTCGATCGTCTTGGGGACACCGACGACCGGCAGGCCCTTCGCATACAGTTGTTGGGCGATGTTGAGGCTGCCGTCACCCCCGATGGTGATCAGGGCATCGAACCCGTGCGCGCGAAACGCCGCCAGCAGCTCATCGGAGCGGTCGACCTCCTTCATCGTGCCATCCGGCTGGCGGACCGGGTACTTGAACGGACTGTCGCGGTTGGTGGTGCCGAGAATAGTCCCACCGACGTGCGTGATGCCGCGCACCTCGTCGGGGCCCAGGGCCACGACCCGGTCCTGCCCCAACAACCCGCCGAAGCCGCGCTGAATCCCGTACACGGCCCAGCCCCGGTGCACGGCCGAGAGCACCGCGCCCCGGATGACCGCGTTGAGGCCCGGCGCGTCGCCGCCGCCGGTGGAAAGCGCTATGCGCACTGGCGGATCAGTTCCAGGACCTCACCCGGCTCCGCGTGTCGGTTCAACGCCTTCTTGGAGAAGACGAGCTTGCCGTCCACCATGACCTCGAATACGCCGCCGGAGGATGGCATCATGACCACCTCGGCGGGGGGGAAAGTACGCCGAATCTCGGCCGCCAGACCGGCGGCCCGCGATTCGTAGTGTCAAACGACGCAGTATTCGATGCTGATCTTCACCTGGCCTCCCGGTCAATGCCGCGACGGACTGTAGCACGCCGCGTGCCGGCGCGACAGTCCGCTGCTTGACGTTCGAGCCAAGAGATCATACCGTGGGCACGCTCCGAGGCCGCGACGGTGACCCGCGCCCCAGGCAGGCCTCCAGGCCTGCCGCGGGCGAGCGGCAGTGACTGACTGATCAGTCAGTACGATGGGCTCACGGGAGGCATGGACTTGAGCGACGAGCAGACAGCCAGGCACTCGCGCAGCGCCGAGCAGGTCCTCCGCGTCGGCGTCGATCTGTTCGCCCTCGCCGCGCTCGCCTACGTGATCCTCACCGGGGACTTCCCCCACCCGTTCCCGGTTCTCGAGTACGTCTTTCTGGTCAGCTTCGCGGCGGCCACCCGGCGCTACGGCCTCGCGCTTCCCGGCAAGGGGTTTTCGTCCTTCGTCCTGGGTGTGGTGCTGTTCGCCATCCTGCACCGCGGTTGGGGCTGGGGCGTTCTGGTTTCGCCGCTGGGCATGCTGGCCGGCGACCTTCCGCTGCGCCGGCTGCAGCTCCGTGCCGCCGTGGCCAACGCGAGCCACCTCACGTTCGGTGCCGCCGTCGTGGGCGTCATCTACGAGCGCCTGGGTGGCGTCTACGGGGCCGGCGCGCTCGCTGCACCGAACGTCCCCCCGCTCGCGTTCCTCGCGGTGGGGCTTCCGCTGGTCGTGAACGGCACGTTCTACGCGGAACTGGCGCTGTCGGAGAGCTTGGCCTGGGTGGACGCGCGGCTGACGCTGCGCTGGGAGTCCGTCGTCTACCTTCTGAGCGCCGCCCTGGCGCTCGCCTGGGTCGAAGTCGTGGAAGCGGACATCCCGGCGCTGCTGGCCGTGGTCGTCTGCCTCGTGCTGATCGGCCTGCTGGTGCTCGCCCACTGGCTCCTGCACAAGGGAATCCGCGCGGACGAACTGGGACTGGTCGAGCGGCTGGCGCGAGCCATCGCCAGCGATGTCAATCTCGTGCGGAGCTTCGGCGTCATTCGGGACCTCACGCGGCGCCTGGTGCCCTGGGATCATATGGGCGTGGCCCGCTGGGACGCGGACCGACAGGAGCTTGTGCAGGTCGTCGACACCGCGCCCGAGCGCGCCCCGGGCTACCGCATTCCCGGCGACCGCGGTCTGGTGGCGGAGGCCCTGCGGCGCCGCAAGCCCGTTGTGTCCGCCGAATTGGGGCATCAACCGGAGGGCGGCGAGGACGCGGCCGGCTCCGAGATCCTGGTCCCCCTGTACCAGGGCGACAACCTCGTCGGCGCCTGGAGCATCCGCCACGCCGATGGCGACATCTACCGCGGGGCGGACGCCGACATCCTGAACCTGGTGGCGCCGCAGCTCGCGCTGGCCCTGGCAGTGCACGGAGTCCTCGAGCCTCTGGTCGAGTCCTCGCAGCAGACGGCCGGCTACGTGGAGCACGTGACGGCCACGAGCCAGGAGATCCACGCCAGCTCGGAGGAGGTCGCCGCGGCGGCGCACGGCGCGGAGGGGGGCGCCGCGAACGCCACGGAACACGTGGCGCGGGCCGAGGCGGCGATGGTCGACCTGAGAGCCGCGGCCCACGACGCGGCCCTGGCGGGGGAGGAGACGCATCGGTCCGCCCAGGAGATGGAGCGGGCGGCCCAGGCCGTGCGCTCGGCCACGGCCGCCACCAAGGCCAACCTCGAGCGCATCGGCAGCACCGTCGAGCAGAGCGTGGCCGAGGTCGGCCGGCTCCGTGAGGCCTCCGAGCAGGTGGTACGGTTCGCCGAGACCATCGGCGCCATCGCCAGCCAGACCAACATGCTGGCGCTCAACGCCACGATCGAGGCAGCGCGGGCGGGACAGCACGGCGCCGGGTTCGCGGTCGTGGCCGACGAGGTGCGCCGGCTCGCGGAGGAGAGCGCGAAGGAGGCGAAACAGGCGGGCCAGACCACGGGCGAGACCCGCCGCGTCATCGATCGCGCGGCGCAGCTGCTGGAGCAGATGCGCCGGGAGATCGGCGACGTCACCGCCGCGGCCAGCCGGTGGATCGCCGAGCTGGAGGGCATCGTGCGGGCGGCGGAGACGCTCGCCCACCTGTCGAAGCGGATGGTGGAGTTTCCGCGCCGCAACGCCGAGCGGACCGCCGAAATGCAAGCGGTGCTGTCGGAGGTCAAGGCGGCCGCGTCCGCCTCCGCCAGCGAGGCCAAGGTGGTGGCCGCCGCCGCCGCCGAGCAGCTCAAAGCCATCGAGGACCTGTCCCAGAGCGCCCTGGAGCTTTCGGCGAGCGCGGAACGCCTGGGCGCGGCGACCCGATTCGTCCAGGGGTAGTGGCCGGAGCCTCGGGGTTGCGCATCCCCAGCCGACGCGCCAAGATTGTCGGGACTCCGGCGGCCGCCAGACCCCGCGCACGCAAGGTCGAGGCCGTGGCGACCGCGTTTGTCGTTCCTCGGAGCGACGGCGAAGGTCCTCGCTGCAGCGGCGCTCCACGCGCCATCGCCTTCGGTCGTCGCCCACGCTGAGTCTCGGGGCACTCTTGGGCTCGCGACATGCGAGCGCCTGGCGCGGCCCGGACAAACTTCCGCTAGGAGATGCATCATGGGTAAGCGAGTTCTGTTGGCCGCAGGAGCGTTGGCCGCGTTCGTGCCGACGCTGCTGCTCGCCCAGCAACGCCCGGCGCAGCCACCGGCTCAGCCCGCCAAGCCTCCAGCGCAGCAGCCGGCTCAGCGCCCTGCGGCCGCGCCCGCGCAGCATCCGGCGCCCGCACCGGTAGTCAAGCCCGCCATGCCCGCCGCTCACCGCGAAGGCAGCTGGGAGTTGAGCGCGGGCGCCGGCATTCTGTACTTCGACAAGAAGCTCAGCCCTGCTAGCCAGGTCGTGCCCGGCGGCGCGCTCCGGCTGGGGTACCACCTGAACAAGAGCTGGGACATCAGCGTCGGCTCGGGTGTCGGCTTCGCCTCCTCGTCGGGCGCGACGCCGTCCCTGACGTTCGTCCAGCCCTTCGCGGCCCTCACCTGGACGCCGGACATCAACAAGGTCACCAGCCCGTTCCTGACCGTCGGCGCCAGCGGCACCTACGCCGCCGCCAGCGGCACCCACGTCACGGCCCAGTACGGCGGCCATGTCGGCGTCGGCGTCCGCCACATGATCGGCGAGGCCGTGGCGCTCCGGATCGAGGGCCGGATCGGGTACGAGAACTTCAAGGAGTCCGCCATCGGGTCCATCCCGACCGGCGCCGCCACCGTCGGCCTGTCCTGGTTCCTCGGCGGCCGCAAGGTCCTGACCCGCGTCAACGTGACGCCTGGCGTGGCCACGCTGACGTCGCTCGGCCAGACCCAGCAGCTCGCGGCCCGGGCGCTCGATCAGAAGGGCAACCCGATGACCGGCAAGGTCATCCGCTGGACGAGCAACAACCCCGCCGTGACGGTCTCCGCCGCCGGCGTGGTGACAGCGGTGCGTGACGGCGCCGCGACGATCAGCGCCACGAGCGAGGGCGTCACGGGGACGACGAACGTGACCGTCGCCCGGACGGCCGCGGCCGTGGCGGTGACTCCGGCGATGGCGACGATCAACGCGATCGGCGCCACCCAGGCGTTCACCGCAGCCGCGCGTGACGCCAACAACAACCCGCTCAACGCTCCCACGTTCACCTGGGCCAGCAGCGATACGAAGGTGGCGACGGTGGATGCGGCGGGCGTCGTAACGGCCGTGGCCAACGGTACGGCCCGGATCACGGCGACGTCCGGCAGCAAGAGCGGCTCGGTGAACGTCACGGTTGCTCAGACGACCGCGACGGTCGCGGTCACTCCAGCGACCGCTCAGATTTCCGCCGCCGGCGCCACGGCGCAGCTCTCGGCGCAGGCGATGGATGCCAACGGCCGGCCGATCGCAGCCAGGACCTTCACCTGGACCAGTGATGCGACGGGTGTGGCCACCGTGAGCCCGACCGGGCTGGCGACGGGCGTGGCGAACGGCGCGGCGCACGTCACCGCCGCCGTGGACGGGAAGAGCGGGAGCGCGACGGTCACCGTCGTCATCGCTCCGAAGGGTGCTCCGCCCGTCGAGTTGCCGACGCTGCCCACCGCGGGCGCGGCCATGATCCTGAAGAACGTGACCTTCCGTCCGAACCGCGCGGTGCTGCTGCCGGCGGCAATGGCGGACCTCGACAAGATCGCGATCGCCATCCAGGCGACCTCGAACGCGAAGTGGGAAGTCGCGGGCTACACCAGCAGCGTCGGCACCGCCGCGCGCAACCTGCGCCTCTCTCAGCAGCGCGCGAGGGCCGTAGTGACGTATCTGGTGAGCAAGGGCGTCCCCGCCGCCTCGTTGACGGCGGTCGGCTACGGCGCGGCGCATCCTGTGGCCAGCAACAAGACGGCCGCGGGCCGCGCCCAGAACATGCGCGTCGAAATCAAGCGGCTGCAGTAGTTCGTCGCGCGTAGATCGGCACCGGCGAGCCCCGTCCCGGAACATCGGGACGGGGCTCGTCGCTTCCTCGCTCGATCGGGGTGGTCCCCGCCGACACACCCGCTTAGTTTCGAAACCCATCCCGGCTGATCGGATCGGGCTCCTGGTCCCCCCTTCCGGGATCCACCGCCATGCGCCGTGCCGTTCTCGTCGCCTGCGTGACGCTCGCCGCCGCGGCTCCTGCCGGGGCCCAGCGTCTCGCCGTGCCCACGCCCGCGTCGGTGCTTGGCTTCGAGCCAGGCACCGACCGCCGGCTCGCGGACTGGGACCCCGTCGTCGCCTACTTCCGGGCGCTCCAGGGGGCGAGCGATCGGGTCGCGGTCCGCGAGATCGGGCGCACCACCAACGGCGCCCCCTTCATCGTCGCGTTCATTTCAAGTCCGGCCAACCTCGCCCGACTGGGGCCGCTGGGCGCGATCCAGCGCTTACTGGCCGACCCACGCCAGCTCCGCAGCCCGGCCGCCGTCGAACGGCTCGTCCGGCACGGCCGGGTGTTCGTGCTCGTGACCTCGGGGATCCACTCCACCGAGGTCGGTGGCTGGTTCACGCCCCTGGAAGTGGCGTACCGGCTGGCCTCCGGAACGTCGGCGGAGATTCGCGCCATTCTCGACCGCACGGTCGTCATCCTCGTGCCGTCACTTAACCCGGACGGGGTCCCGATCGTCTCGCACTGGTACGCACAGACGCTCGGCACCCCCGCCGAGGGCACCAGCCCGCCGGAGCTCTTCAATCGCTACAGCGGGCACGACGACAACCGCGACTGGTACGCTTTCACCCAGGTCGAAACGCGGCTCGTCGTCGACAGCCTCTACGACGTATGGCACCCGCAGGTCACGCTCGACCTGCACCAGCAGGGGCGGAACGGCCCCCGGATCTTCATTCCGCCGTATCTCGATCCCGTCGAGCCCAACGTCGATCCGTTGCTGGTCGCGGGCGACAACGCCCTGGGCCTCGCCATTGCGTGGCGCATGACGGCCGACGGCTTCAGCGGCGTCGCGGTCAACGCGTTGTACGACGCGTGGTCGCCGGGCCGGGCCTTCCAGCATTACCACGGAGCCGTGCGCATTCTCAGCGAGACGGCGAGCGCCGACCTGGCCAGCCCGATCACGGAGTCGGTGGACAGCCTGCGAGCGGCGCCCGGCGTCGACCCGCGGGTCGCCAGCTGGAACCTCGTGGCGCCCTGGCCTGCCGGCAGGTGGGGCCTCGCCGACATCGTCCGCTACCAGACGGCGAGCACGATGGCCCTGCTCGCCGCCGTGGCAAACGACCGCGAACGTTGGCTGCGAGACGGGCTGCAGGTGGCCGAGCACGCCGTGCACGGCTGGAGTGGCTGGCCGTACGCGTTCGTGATTCCGGCCGCGGGACAGAACCCCCTCGCCTTGAGCACGCTGCTCGAGATCTTCCGCCATGCGCAGGTGGAGGTGCGGGCCGCGCTCGGCTCCTTCACCATCGGCCGCGAGCGGTTCTTTCCGGGCAGCTACGTCATCCTGCTCCGACAACCCTACGCGGCCTTCGCCAAGGCGGTGCTGGAGCGACAGACGTATCCGGACCTGCGTGAGTACCCGGGCGGCCCCCCGCGACGCCCGTACGACGTGACCGCACATACGCTCTCGCTCCTGTTGGGCGTGCGCGCGCTCGCCGTGGCCGAGTCCCTGCCGGTCGCGCTGTCGGCGCCGATCACCGCGGCGCCGCCCTCGTTCACGGCGCCCGGGCTGTCGAGCGAGCCGTCGGCATTCCGGCCCGGAGGCGCGGCCCCGCGAATCGGCGTCTACCGCTCGTACGCGGCCCCGGACGACGAGGGCTGGACCCGCTGGGTCTTCGATACCTGGAAGATCCCGTACTTGGCGCTTGCGGACTCCGAGGTCCGGGCCGGCAAACTCGGGGACCGGTTCGACGCCGTCATCCTGCCGAGCCAGGAGCCTGCGGCCCTGCTGAGCGGCCTTCCCGCCGACCGTTATCCGGCGCACGTGGCGGGTGGCATGGGGGCGGCCGGCGTGCAGGCGCTGCGCGACTTCGTCGATGGTGGCGGGACCCTGATCGCCCTCGACCAGAGTTGTGACTTCGCCATCGGGGCACTGGATCTGCCGGTCTCGGACGCCCTGCTGGATCTCTCGCCGCAGGACTTCTACGGCCCGGGGAGCATTCTGCGCCTGCTCCTCGACCCCGACGACCCGTTGGCGGCCGGCATGCCGAATCAGACCATCGCGTGGTTCGAGGACGGGCCCGCGTTCGAGGTACGCGATCCACTGCGAGTGCGCGTCGTGGCACGGTATCCGGACGAACCCGGTGACGTCCTGCTGTCGGGCTGGCTGCTCGGCGCCGCACGACTGGCGGGCAAGGCGGCAATGGTGGAGGTGCGGCGGGGCCGCGGCCGGGTGATCCTGTTCGGCTTCCGGCCGCAGTATCGCGGCCAGAGCCTTGCGACCTACCCGCTCCTGTTCAACGCCATCAGGAGCGCCCACCGCTGACAGGGTGGACTTACAGGGCAGCGACGGCGCGCTTGAGCGCGGCGAAGGCCTGTTCGTTGAGGCAATAGCAGACCCGCGGCGGCTCGACCTCGCCGACGATCAGCCCCGCACTCCGCAGGACCTTGAGGTGCTGGGAGACCGTGGACTGCGCCAGCGGGAGCTGGTCGACGATGTCGCCGCAGGTGCACCGCCCGCGCTGCGCCGCCAGATAACGCACGATGGCGAGCCGGGCGGGGTGGCCGAGCGCCTTGCACTGCTTGGCCAGGCGCACGCCCGAATCGAAGCTGGTCGCCGCCACCCTTCCTCCCGCTTCAGGCCACGCCGGCCGTCGAGGGCTCGGGCTCCCAGGCGGTGACGTACCCGGCCAGTGCGGACGCCGCGACCGTGTACGGCGAGGCGAGGTAGAGCTGTCCGGGCCCCGAGCGCCCGGGAAAGTTCCGGTTGATCGCCGAGATCGTGACCTCGCCCGTGCTGCGCGACACTCCGGGGCCGGCGTTGATGCACGCGCCGCACGAAGGCTCGATGAACGTCGCGCCGACCTGCGCGAACACGCGATCGTAGCCGCGGGCCTGGCAGTAACGATACACCTCCTGCGAGCCGCACTGGATGTAACAGCGCACCCACGGCGCCACCCGCTGCCCCCGCGCGGCGGCCTGGCCGAACACGCGCGCGTACATGTCCATGTCTTCGCGCTTGCCCGCCGTACAGGAGCCGGCGTACGCGATGTCGATCTTCACCGGGTCGCCGAGCTCCCCGATTTCCCGCCCGTTGCCGGGGTCGCCCGGAAGGGCGATCATCGGCTTGAGCGCCGACGCGTCGATCTCGATCTCCTTCACGTACTCCGCCCCGGGGTCGGAGAACAGGCCGGCGCAGAGCCGCTCCGCCTCCGCCCGCTCCAGCCCACGCTGCTCGACCAGAAACTCGACCGTCCGCCGGTCGGGCGCGATGATGCCGGTGAAGGCGCCCACCTCCGCCGCCATGTTGGTCATGGTGGCCCGTTCGTCGACGCTGAGGTCTGCGACGACCTCGCCGCAGTACTCGACCACCTGGCCGATCGCGTCCCCGTTCTTCACGTACGGGTGGCGCAGCAGCTGGAGCATGATGTCCTTCGCCGTGATGCCGTCCGGCTTGCGCCCCCGTACCACCACCCGGAACGACGGCGGCACCTGCACCCGCACGTCGCGGGTGATCCAGCTGTTGAAGACGGCCGTGGTTCCCACGCCGAAGGCCACGCACCCCACGGCACCCGCGTGGGGGGTATGGGAATCGCTCCCGATGATGATCTGGCCCGGCAGGGCGTGCGCCTCGAGGATCTTCGAGTGACAGATCGCCTCCGACCCGAGGCGGCCGAGCCCCAGCTCGCCGTACAGCTTCACGCCCTTCGAGGCCGCGAACTCCCGCTGCTTGACCTCCAGTTGGTTGGCGACGTCCAGGAGACCCTCGGCGATTCGCTCGGGGGTCATCGCATCGCGCAGGAAGGTCAGGTGGTCCCGGAAGAAGAAGATGGACGACGGGTCGTTGAGGGGCTCGTCGGCGCCGAGCAGTTGCTCGAAGAAGATCGCCGCCATCGGCGTCACGTACTCGTGGCTGAAGCGGATGTCGGTGACGACGAATCCCTCGTCGCCGGGGGCCGCGGCCGGTATGCCGACTCGCCCCGCCGCGGCGTCGACGACCCAATGCCGCGCGAAGATCTTCTCCGCGATCGTCATCGGCCGCGGGCGCGTAACCACCGCGGGCACGCGCACCACGCCCTGGAGCCGCGCGACGTTGTAGTTGAACAGCCCGCCGAACTCGATGATGTCGCGGGTGATCTGGCCCTCGCCCGCCGTGAACAGCGACAGCGGGATCGGGTGCCCGCCGCGGACCCGCTCCAGCACGGAGAAGTCCGTGGTCGTCAGGATGCCCAGGTTCTGGCAGTTCTCGCGGTAGATCCGCTCGATGCTCTCGCCCACCACCAGCTGAATGCCGGCGCGCATCTCGGCGTAGGGTGACTGCTCGCGCGACGACCCTTTGCCGCGGCGCTTGCCCGCGGCCGAGGCGACGAACCCCCCGCGCTTCACCGCGCCTCGCCCGATCGGAAACGCCTCGCCGGCCTTGAGGCCGAGGTAGGGGAACTCGCCCAGTGTGTCGTCGAAGTAGTAGCAGATGTACGCCGGCGTGATCTCGTCGGTGGAGATGTTGTCGCGGAGCTTGACGCGGGTATTCCAGTCGAGATCCTCGCCCGCAAGCTGGCGCGTAATCAGGTCCGGATCCTCGGTGAGGTAGAGGATGCGGCCCGACAGCCGGACCTGCTCCGGCCGGCGCGCCACGCGGCGCGCGAGCAACGATGTCGGCATGCAAGAAAGATCGGCGGCCCCCGCACCGCGGGCAAGGATTGCCGTCGCGCGCGGGCCGCGGGTAGACTGCGGCGGTGCGATTGCGGCTGGGGATTCTCGTCGGCGGCCTGGCGCTCGCTCGAACCGCCGCCGCGCAGAACGCGGTGCGGCTGGCGCTCGTGGATACGGCCGTCTTCCTGGCTCCACGACTGGTCGAGAGCTCGGGCGTGACGCCCAGCACGCGCCGGCCAGGGGTGGTGTGGACGCACAACGACAGCGGCGACGAGCCGCGGCTCTATGCGACCGACTCGGCCGGTGACGATCTGGGCTCCATTCTGGTCACCGGCGCCCGCAACGTGGACTGGGAGGACCTGGGCGGGGGCCCGTGTCCCGGTACGGTCGCCCGCTGCCTCTATGCCGCCGACATCGGCGACAACCGACACAGCCGCCGACAGGTCGTCCTGTACCGGGTCGAAGAGCCCGAGCCGCCGCGCGGACCCGGAGACACGCTTCGGTCCGTGCCCGTGGAGGCGGCCACCACTCTACGCTATCCCGACCACCCGCACGACGCCGAGGCTATCGTCGTCGATCCCGCAGCACGCGTGTTCATCGTCACCAAGGAGGCGTTCGGACGGCCCCTCATGTTCCGCGTGCCTCCGAGGACCCGGCCGCAGCGCTCGGGTGAGGTGGATACGCTGCTCCTCGTCGGCCCGCTCGATGTCGCCCCAAACCTGGCGCTGCTGCGGGTCGTTACCGGCGCCGCCGTCTCTCCCGACGGCGCCACGCTGGCGGTGCGGACCTACTCGACCCTGCACTTCTTCCGGCTTCGGGGCGACTCGCTGCCCGCTCCACTGACGCCCGCCGGCGGGCTCACCATCCCGTTCGTGGAGCCCCAAGGAGAGGGCGTGGCGTTCCTCGCGGCGGACCTGGTCGTGCTCACGTCGGAGCGCGGGAGCACCGCACACGGCACCATCGCGCGAATCCGCGTGACCGGGCTGCCGCTTGCCTCTCGGGGGCCCTAGCTTGGCGTCGGACGGACTTGTAAGTTTGGCGGCCAATTGAGACGGACGTCGCAACCTTCCGGGAGGCGAGCCTGACCCTTCCCACCTCGCATCGCGTCCCCGTGTCCTGGCTGCTCCAGTACGGCTGCCCTGCCATCCGGTACCGCACGCTCACGGAAATCGTGGGGAGCTCAGACTCGGCGCAGCTCGAAGCGCTGAGGCCGGAGCTCGAGGCATACCCGCCCGCCCGGCAGATCGCCAAGAAACAGAAGGACACCGGAGTGTGGGGGGGCAACCTCCTCGGCGTGTCGCCGAACAAGGCCGCCGGCATCAAGGACGTGGGCACGATCCACCAGTACCGCCGGCTGGTGGAGCTGTGTTGGCCTCAGGACAGCCGCCCGCTCAAGCTGGCGGGGAGACTCCTGTACCGCCTGTTGTCCCGCGACAGTGATCCGAAGCTGCTGTTCGAGTTCCAGAAGTTCGGCGCGGCCGAGCCCGGCGTCGAGCCGTGGATCAGGGAGATCGTGCGAGAGGCGGCGGCGGCGGCCCTCGCTCACGTGGGGAACGGCGACGACCCCAGAGTCCGCGGGGCCGCCCACAAGATCGCCAACGCGGTCTCTCAGTTCCTCCGCAGCGAGCTGGTCGACGACCCGCTGGTCAAGACGTCGCAGGGCTGGGTGCTCAGGCCGGGAGCCTATCCACCGACCCTCTTCTCGGTCACGTTGCTCGCGATGCTGCCCGCCGTGCAGCGGGAGCGCGCCGGCCTCGTCGAGCGGCTCGGCAGCTACCTGGCGCAGCCGGCCACCAAGAAGAGCTTTGGGGTAGCGGCCGGGAAGAAGGTCCTGAAGCCGTCGTTCGTCCTGCTCGGCGATCCCCTCAAGGTGGCCGCCTCCGGCCAGCCCGACGATCTGCCCTTTGCGCTCCACTGGATGGAGATCCTCGCCCGCCTGGGCGTTCTCCAGCGCTCTGCCACCGCGACCCGCGTCTGGGCCCGGTTGCTCAAGGACTGCGACGACCAGGGTGTGTGGACTCCCAAGAACCTGCGTGCCATCCCGAGGCGGATCTCGCCGTGGTCGTACCACGCGTTCCCGCTGCAGGCGGACGCCCGGACTCCGGAGAGCCGGCAAGCGGACGTCACCTTCCGGATGTCCCTGATCTCGCGCTTGGCCGGTTGGGAGATCGCGAGCGTGTGACGGGCTGGGTTGTGAGATAGGTTGACCGCCGCAAAAGTAGTAGCTATTGCTACTACTGTGGATGAGCTGGTTCGATTCGGCTTCACTCAAACGGAGAGCAGGGTCTACGTCGCCCTGCTGCGAGTGTCTCCAGCTACCGGCTACACCGTCGCCAGGGAGGCGGCGCTGGCCCGGGCGAACACCTACGGTGCGCTCGAGACCATGGCCGCCAGAGGGGTGGTCACGCGGCTTCCAGGCAGCCCGGCACGCTGGGTTGCCGAGGACCCCGACGCCCTCATGGGTCGGCTGGGGCACGAGTCTCAGCGGCGGCTGGAACGGCTGGCGCAGCAACTGTCCGCGGTGGAGCGACGCGGCGCACAGGCCGCTCGCGCCAACGTCGAGCTGCTTGGGGACCGATCGGCCGTCCTGGACCGGGTGAGAGCGTGCGCCCTCAGCGCCCGGGATGAACTGCTGGCAGTGGTGGGGCCGTGGGTCTCGGAGGTCTACGCGGATCTTGGCCAGGTCCGCCACGCGCACGCCGCGGAGCGCCTGCTCTCGCTCGGCTCGCCGGCCCCTGCGGGCGCGCTCGTGCGATCCGTGCCCCCCGGCGAGATTGAGTCCTACTGGGGCGGCTTGCCGATCGCCATCGTCGCGGACCGACGCCGCGCCGTCTGTGCCCTCGAGAACCGCTCCGGCACGACCGGCGTCGCGACGAACCACCCTGCGGTTGTCCCTTTTGTCCGCCATCTGCTTCGCCGCGAACTCGCCTCGGCGGCGGCGCAGGGTAGGAGCTGAGGCGGAAATCCAACCGGAGGGCCATCGTGGCCCCTGACGCCGACGACCCGCTCGCCGAGCAGTTGCGGCAACTGCGCCGCGAGTACTTGGCCGACTCCCTCAAGCGCGTGGCCGAGCTGAGAGGGCTGCAGGCTGCGCTCGCTGCGGATCCGCGGGCCGCACTCGTCCAGCTCAGGCAGGCCTTCCACCGTTTGGCTGGCTCCGGTGGCTCCTATGGCTTCCCGGCTGTAAGCGCTCGAAGCCGCGACGGAGAGGCCTTGACCCAGCGCCTGCAGTCCGCCGGCAGCGAGCTTACGCCGAAGGACCTCGCCGCCATCGGAGAGTGCATCCGTGACATTGACGGCGCGTTCGCCCAGGCCAGGGCTTCGTTGGAGTCAGAGTCGATGTAGCGGCTTGACCGGCTACGGGAGTCGGTCTACGTTCCGGTGTCAACCGTCCAGTTGAGGGGCGAATGGCGCTGGGTAGTGAACGCCCTCGGCGGGCTCGGATCCTCTCGGCAGCCGAGGTGGAGTTCGCCGCGCATGGCTTCGCTGGCGCGCGGGTGGATCGGATAGCCGCGGCCGCCGGCGTAAACAAGCAGCTGCTGTTTCACTACTTCGGTTCCAAGGCCGGTCTTCACAAAGCTGTCGCGGAAGCCGTCGCCACCCGATTGGACTTCGAGTCGGTCGGGCACGGCACGCCGGCGGAGAGAGTGCGGGAGCTGGTTCGACGGCTTGCCGCTGCAACGCCGCAGCTAGGAGCTCTGCTGGGCGACGACACGCGGTCCCGAGCCGTCAGGGCCGCCGTGAGGATCCTCGAGGACGGTCAGCGATCCGGGTACTTCAGGGACGACATCAATCCGGAGCCCGTGGCCGAGGTCGTCGTGGCGGCTTCACTCGGCCGACACCGGGCAGGCGGAGCGTCGGAATCGGCGACCGGCGGGGCGGGCGACTTCGAGGGCACTGTCGCCCGGATGGTCGCGGACTACTGCACCTGGCGATAGCGTGTCAACTGGATGGTTGACGCCGGAGTTCGGTCCTAGCGCGCTCTGACCGAGAGGAGTTCGTCCACGGCCTTGGCGTCTTGGCTGCGCAAGGCGATGGCGAGCACCTCGTCGAGGGTGGCGACCGGATGGAATGCGAGGTTCTTGCGGACCTCTTCCGGCAGGTCTTCGAGCTCTGGCTCGTTCTCCTTTGGCAGCACGATTTCCAGAATACCGGCTCGAGCCGCACCGAGCACCTTCTCCTTCAGGCCGCCAATGGGAAGGACCTTGCCGCTGAGGGTCACTTCTCCGGTCATCGCCACGTCGTGCCGGACCGGCCGCTGCGTCATGGCGCTAACCAGGGCCGTCGCCATCGTGACGCCCGCCGACGGGCCGTCCTTCGGGATGGCGCCTGCAGGAACGTGCACGTGCACCTCGCGGTCCTTGAGCGCCTCCTCCCGCACTCCCAGCACGGACGCGTGGGTCTTCGCGTAGGTCAGGGCGGCGCGTGCCGACTCCTTCATGACGTCACCCAGATGCCCCGTCAGGACGAGGTCGCCCTTGCCCGGCATCAGCGAGGCTTCGACGAACATGATGTCGCCGCCGGTCGGGGTGTAGTACATGCCGGTGGCGGTTCCGATGGCGTCGCTGGTGGCGGCCCGTTCGGGTCGAACCTTGGGCCGGCCCAGCTGCGAGCGCACGTCCTCGCCGGTGAGCACGATGCGCTCTCCGCCGTCCGTCGCCACCCGTCGTGCGATCTTCCGCGCCAGGCGGCCCAGCTCCCGCTCCAGCTGCCGCACGCCCGCCTCGCGCGTGTAGCCGCCGACGATTTCGCGCACCGCCGAATCCTCGATCACCAGGCGCTCGGGGGTGAGGCCGTTCTCCTTCAGCTGCCGCGGCACGAGGTACTGCCGCGCGATGGCCAGCTTCTCCAGCTCGGTGTATCCGGTGAAGTCCACGGTCTCGAGCCGGTCGAGAAGCGGTGCCGGGATGTTCTGGAGGAAGTTCGCCGTTGCGATGAACAGCACCTCCGACAGATCGAACGGCACGCCCAGGTAATGGTCCGTGAACGAGTCGTTCTGCGCCGGATCCAGCACCTCGAGCAACGCCGCCGCCGGGTCGCCCTGGAACGAGACGCCGAGCTTGTCCACCTCGTCCAGCAGGAACACCGGGTTCTTCGTGCCCGCCTGCTTCATGCCCTGGACGATCCGGCCGGGCATCGCTCCCACGTAGGTGCGCCGGTGGCCCCGTATGTCCGCCTCGTCCCGCGCTCCACCGAGCGAGATCCGCACGTACTTCCGCCCCATCGCGCGGGCGATGGACTTGGCGATCGAGGTCTTGCCGGTACCGGGCGGACCCACGAACAGCAGGATGGGGCCTTTCGCGAGCACCTTGTCGTCGGCCTGGCCCGGCGTATCGGCCTGGGCCGCGGCCCGCTCCTGCTGCTCGTCCCGGTCCCGCAGCTGCCGAACCGCCAGGAACTCGAGCACCCGCTCCTTCACGTCGTGCAGGCCGTAGTGGTCCTCTTCCAGCACCTGCTCGGCGCGCGCCAGGTCGAGTGAGTCCTCCGAGCGCGCGTTCCAGGGCAGCTCCGCGATCCACTCGAGGAAGGTCCGGATGACCTGCGCCTCCATCGAGTCCTTGGACGTGCGTTCCAGCCGGCCCAGCTCCCGCTCGACTTCCTTCTGTGCCGCCTCCGGCAGCTCCAGCTTCTGGAGCTTCTCGCGCAGCGCCGCCGCGTCGCGATCGTCCTCGCTCTCGCCCAACTCCCGCCGGATCGCCTTGAGCTGTTCGCGCAGGTAGAGCTCCTTCTGGCGCTCGCCCAGCTCCTCCTGGACCTGCGACTTGATGTCTTCCTGCGCGTCGGCGACGTCGATCTGCCGTTGCACCAGAATCAGGACCCGGCGCAGCCGCTCCTCGACGGCCAGTGTCTCCAGGAGCGCCTGCCGCTCCGGGGTCTTCACGTCGAGGTAGCCTGCCACCATGTCGGCGAACCGGCCGGCGTCGGTGACCGAAGCCACCACCTGCTGGACCATCTCTTCCGGCAGGCCGCTCTTCTGCCCCAGCTCGGCGGCGCGCTCCCGCGACTCCTTGTAGAGTGCGAGGAACGCGGCGTCGTTGCTGTCGGGTGGAGCCTGGTCGTCCACCTCGCGCACCACGGCCTCGAGATAGCCATCGTGCTCGGAGAGGTGAACGGCGCTGGCGCGGGCCTCACCCTGCAGCAGAAGCTGCACGCCGGCCAGGCCGCGCTGCATCTGCCCGATCCGCGCAATGGTTCCCATCGAGTACAGATTCTCGAGGCCGACCTGCTCCGTGTTCTCCCGCTGCGCAACCGCGAAGATCAGCCGTCGCTCCGACTTGAGCGCCGCCTCGATCGCGCGCAGCGTCCCGGGCCGGCCAGCGCTGATGGGCGTGGTCACCCCCGGGAACAGCACCATGTCCCGAAGGGGCAGCAGGGGTAGGCTCAACCGCTCGGTCATTCGATCCTCACGCATACGTTCTACACCGTGGGCCGTCCAATCCCGTTCCTGCAGGGCACCGATCGTGCCACGGCACGGCCACACCCTCGTGCCATTCTGGCAGCACAATGGAACCGGCGCGGTTGCCTGCGCGTCGCCATGACGCAGCGTCCGGCCAGTTGGCAGTCCACATTGTAGTGTTGCCACGCCTCCTGGGCAGCGCTAATCTTTCCGCGGCTATGAACCCCGTTCGTCCTTGAGCCACCCCGAAGCCGACCGCGCCCTCGAAGCCCGTCTCTCGGCGGCCTTCGCCGGCGCCTACACGCTCGAGGGCGAAATCGGCCGCGGCGGCATGGGCGTGGTCTTCCGCGCCCGGGACGAGAAGCTCAAGCGGACGGTGGCCGTCAAGGTCCTGCCGCCGGAGCTGGCGTTCCGCCGCGACATCCGCGCCCGCTTCGTCCGCGAGGCCGAGACCGCGGCCCGGCTCTCCCACCCGAACATCGTGCCCATTCACAGCGTCGGCGAGTCCGACGATATCGTGTATTTCGTGATGGGCTACGTGGACGGCGAGTCCCTGTCGGTGCGGATCAAGCGCCGCGGTCGCCTCTCCATCGAGGAAGCCCGGCGCATCATGCGCGAGACCGCCGACGCGCTGGCCGCCGCGCACCAGCAAGGGGTGATCCACCGCGACGTCAAGCCGGACAACATCCTCCTCGAGGGCACGCGCGGGCGGGTGATGGTGACGGACTTCGGCATCGCCAAGGCCCTCAGCGCCGAGGGCGGGACCCTCACGGACACGGGCATCGCCATCGGCACGCCGGCCTTCATGAGCCCCGAGCAGGCCGCCGGCGAGCGGGTCATCGACGGCCGTTCCGATCTGTACTCCCTCGGCGTGGTCGCCTACCAGATGCTGGCCGGCGAGCTGCCGTTCCAGGCGCCGACCGTTCCCGGCCTGCTGATGAAGCAGATCGGGACGCCGGCGGTGCCGGTCGAGCGGCTCCGGCCGGACGCACCGCGAGAGCTGGCGCTCACGGTGATGCGCTGCCTGGAAAAGGACCCCGAGGATCGCTGGCCAACGGCGGACGCGCTGCGACGCGCGCTCGAGACGAGCACGTACGCGCCGCCGGCGGCGCGCCCGGGCTCGCGCCGGTCAACCCCCGCGGAGCGCCCTCGAGACCTCCCGGCGGCCGGCCCGCCGGATGCCGCCGGCTGGCTCGCGGAACGCCGCAGCCGGCAGGCGTCGCGCATCGAACGCACACGGGACCGGCTCGAACGCCGCCTGAGCAAGGCCGACCGCAAGCTCGAGCGGCGGGCCGAAGAGGACCGCGAGGTCGCCCAGCGCGCGGCCCAGACCGGCGAGCCGCTGATGGTGGTTCAGCTCCGCCACCGGATGGCCCGATACGCTTCGGTCATCGGACCGCTGATGCTGATCAACATCACGTTCGCCGGCGGGATCGGGCACCCGTGGTTCCTGTTCCCCGCGCTCTGGATGGGCTGGAGCCTGGCGCGCGACTACTCGCGCCTGTGGACGGCCGGCTATTCCTGGCGGGACGTGCTGCACCGGCCGCCGGCCCCGGACGCGCTGGAGGCCAAGACGCATCGGGCCGACTCGAATGCCGCCGGAACGCCGGAGGAGTTCGGCTCGCAGGCCGCCGGCATCGAGCAGGCGGCGCGCGACCGCTCGGCAATTCTCGGGATGCTGGAGCGAATGCCGAAGTCCGAGCGGAAGATGCTGCCGGACGTCGGACCGACCGTCGACCAGCTGCTCGGCCGGGCTCGCGACCTCGCGCGGACGCTCGCGGCGCTCGAGCGCGACATCGACACGGCGGCGGAGCACAAGATCGAGGCCCGCATCGCCGCGCTGGAACAAGAGTCGGCCTCGTCCGACCGCGACCGGCGCATGAGCCTCCTGCAACGCCAGCGCCAGACCGTCCACGATCTCATCGCGCGTCGTGCGGCCCTCGAGTCCCAACTCGAATCCTGCCTGCTCGCGATGCAGAACGTGCGGTTCGACCTGCTGCGGCTACGCTCCGCCGGCGTCGCCGAGGCGCTCGGCGACCTCACGCAGGCGACTCAGCAGGCGCGCTCGCTGTCCCGCGACGTGGATGCCGCCGTCTCCGCGGCCGTGGAGATACGCAAGCTCACCGGACGCGAGATCGGCCCCGAAGCCTGACCCCGTTCGCTCGCCCTCAGGATCCCTGTCGCGCCAGGCAGGACCGCACCAGCGGCACGATCTCCTCCGCCGTCCAGCCGAACCTTCCCAGCTCGAGCGCCAGGCGCTCGGCGCGCGCACAGGCGGCCCCTCCGGCCCGGGCTCCGACCACCGCTCCACCCCAGTAGCCGGTTTGCCAGTAAGGGAGCGCCGCCACGGCATGCTCGAACACCGGGCCGGCCACGGCCGGCGGCGCGAGCTGACCCAGCGTGGTCACAGCGCCCTCCAGTGCCCCCGGGAAGGGGCGCTCCAGCGTCGGCCGCAGGCTGGCGATCGCCCGGATGGCCTCCACCGCTGCCGCCGCGTAGTTCCCGCTGTTCGCGTCGAGCTGCGCCAGGACCGCGGACGCGAAGGCGGAGTCCCCGCCGTGCACCGCGACGCTGCTCAGGAGCTCGCGCGCCCGCGCCGGGTTCGACAGCGCCAGATCGGTCAGCCCCGCCGTCAGCAGCAGCCTGGCGTCGCCGGGCATCCGGGCGAGCGCGCTGTCCAGGTGCGCCGCCGCCGACCGGAAGTCCCGGCGGCCGAACAGAACGGTGCCCAGCACGCCCTGGTACGCCGGATCGCGCGGCACCGCGCGCACTGCCAACTCGGCCGAGTGGAGCGCCTCCGGGTTGTCGTCGGGAAGCGCCGCGGCGTACCCGGCTCGCCACGCGCCCGCCGGCAGGTCCCAGTCCTCCAGGATCGGCGTTGAATCCCCCACCGCCGCTTTCAGCGCGACCAGGGAATCGAACACCGGCTCCGACGGCGTCCCGGCGAGCAGCGACCGGGCGGCCTGGAATTCGAGCACCGGATGGTCGTCGGTGTGGTCGAACGGCGCGCGGCTCGCGAGCGCCGCGCTGCCACGATCACCCAGGAGGAAGTGCCCCAGCAGCTGCGTCGGCTCGTCGACCCGCAGCCACATGCGCAGGGACGCCGCCGTCGCCGTCCCGGGGCGCAAGGCCGCCGCGATTCGCGCGCCGCTCCATCGTATCGGGTCGCGCGCCCCGAGCACGACCAGGTCGCTCGAATTCGCAAACCAGACTTCCACGTGCGGGAAGACGGCCCGCAGGTTGGCGACGACCACCGCCACGAGGCCCGGCGTGACGCGGTACATCTGCAGCCACTGGCAGAAGACCCCGCCCGGCGCCAACCGCTTCGCCACCACCTGGAAGTAGTCGCGCGTGAACAACGATGCGACCCCCGCGATCCAGGGATTCGAGGGCTCCGACACGATCAGGTCGTAGGCGGAATCCGCCAGCATCAGGGCGCTGCGCGCGTCGTCCTCGATGACGTGGACCCGCGGGTCCGCCAGTACGTCGCGATTGACGTCGCGGAAGTCCGGGCTGGCGCGCAGCACCGCTCGCTCGATCTCGGCGACGTCGATCCGCGCGATGCCGGGCACGTCCGCGATCGCGCGGGTGGTGGCTCCGCTGCCGAATCCCACCACGAAGGCGCGGCGCGGGCGCCCCTGGGCCAGGGCCGGCAGCAGCCCCAGCGAGACCTGCGTGTCCATGTCCGCGACACTCGACGCATCGACCTTGCCGTTCACCTTCAGCCAGCTCTGGTTGCCGTCCCGCCACACGGACACCGCGGCGTTCCACCCTTCCTTGAAGCTCAACTGCTCCGAGCCGTACCCGCGCAGGTACCGGCCGAGCTCGTCCCGATCGAGCCGCGTCCTCCCGTACACGGCCGGCGCCCGGTCGAGGAGCCGCCCCGACCAGCTCGGGGTGGCCAGCGCGATCACCAGCGCCAGCGCTCCCAGCGCCACCGGAATGCGCTCGACGCCCAGCGGCATCCCCACGCCCCCGCGATCCCGCCAGGCCCACCAGGCCAGCGCGGCCGCCGCCGCCACGTTGACCACGACGCCCACCGCCAGGGTCCGCTCGCTGCCGATGAGATGGACCAGCACGAAACCCGTCACCACCGCCCCCGCGATGCTGCCGAGCGTATTGGCCAGGTATGCGTGACCGACCTCACGGCCCGTGGCGCCGGCGCGCTCCGAGGCGAGTTCCGCCAGCAGCGGGAAACTGTAGCCCATCCCGACTGCGGGCGGGATCACGACCAGCGCCACGGCCGCCGCCTGCAGGGCGAGCAGCTCCCCGACGCCGAGGAAGGGCACCTGGAGCGTCGCGACTACGTAGACCGGCAGCGCCCGGAAGAAGGGGAACAGCAACGACGCCAACACGGCGATGACGCCCTGCACGGCCGCCGCCCGCAGCAGCAGATCCCGTGGTGCCCGGCCCCGGCCGACCGCGATCAGGCTCCCCAGCCCGATGCCCAGCAGGAAGCAGGCGAGAATGGTGGTGAAGGCATAGGTGGAGCTGCCGATCACGAGAATCAGCGCGCGGGTCCACGCGATCTCGTACAGCAGCGACGCCAGGGCAGTGAAGGCGATGAGCCCCGTGGCGAGGCGGCGCGTGGCCGGCCCGGGATCCGGGGTGAATACGGGCTCGCCCTCCGGCGCGCGCGAGGAGGCCGCCGGCTCCGGCACGCCCGCCAGCAGGAGTGCGGCCGCGCCGAGCGCCAGGTTGACCGCGGCCGTCGCCAGCAGCGACGCCCGCAGACCGACGAACTCGATCAGCACGTATCCCGCGAGCACGCAGCCTGCGACGCCGCCGACGGTATTGAGACCGTAGAACAGTGCCAGCTCGCCGCGCAGCTCGTCGCTGCGGTCGCCGGCGAACGCGCGCGTCAGCACCGGCAGCGTCCCGCCCATGAGGAAGGTCGGGATCAGCAGGACGATGAAGGCGAAGACGAACTTGATGGCCGTTCCAGCCCACAGCCCCGGCCCGAGCGCGCGCGCCACGTCGAGGTACACGGTGCCCACGGCCCTCACCGCCCACGGCGAGGCCAGGCCGAACAGCCCGATGCCCAGCTCGAGGACGCCGTACAACCGGGCCGGACGAGCCAGGGAATCCGCGCGCCGCCCGAGCAGCCAGGCGCCGAGGCCGAGGCCGCCCATGTAGGCCGCCACCACCGTGGTGACCGAGTGAATCGTCGAGCCGAAGACCTCGTAGAGCTCGCGGACCCAGACCAGCTCGTAGACCAGTCCGGCAGCGCCGGACAGCACGAAGATGAGCCCGAACAGCGCGTGTCGCGCACGTCGGGCACTGGTCATCAGAAGGCCGCCAGCTCCCGGATGGCGGCCACGACGTCCGCGACCTGCGGCAGGATATGATCCTCGAGCTGCGGAGCGTATGCCACGAAGGTGTCCATGCCGGCCACCCGGCGAACGGGGGCGTCCAGCCACGCAAACAGCTCGTCCCCGATGCGCGCCGCCAGCTCCGCGCCGTAGCCCCACGAGATCGGGTCCTCGTAGACCACCACTGCCTTGCTGGTCCGCTGTACCGAGCGCGCGATCGTCTCCCAGTCCACCGGGGCCAGCGAGCGCAGATCGATCACCTCCGCCTTCACGCCGGTGGCCTCCTCCACTTCCTTGGCCGCCACCACCGACCGCTGCACCAACGCTCCGTAGGTGAGCACGGTGACATCGGAACCGGGTCGGACCACCTTGGCCTTGCCGAACGGCACCATGAAGTTGGGGCCCGGATACGGCGCCTTGTTGTAGGTCTGGCGGTACAGGTGCTTGTGCTCCAGGAACACCACCGGGTCGTCACACCGGATCGCCGTTCGCAACAGACCGTTGGCGTCGAGGGCCGTGGCGGGGCACACCACGCGCAGGCCCGGCACGTGCGTGAACAGCGACGCACCGGTCTGCGAATGGTAGACCGCGCCGCCCTTCAGGTAGCCGCCGTAGGTCACCCGTATCACCACCGGGGCGCTGAACGCGTCATTCGAGCGCCAGCGGAGCGTCGCCAGCTCGTTGCGGATCTGCATGTACGCCGGCCAGATGTAGTCGAAGAACTGGATCTCGACCACGGGCTTCAGCCCGCGGGTCGCCATCCCGATCGCCCGGCCGACGATGTTCGCCTCGGCGAGCGGCGAATTGAACACCCGGTCGTCGCCGAAGCGCTTCTGCAGCCCCCAGGTGACCTTGAAGACTCCGCCCTTGCCTTTGACCTTCCCGAGCGCACCCGCCCGCGACGCGTCCGCCACGTCCTCGCCGAATACCACCATCCGGGGATCATGACTCAGCTCGTCCCGCAGACAGGCGTTCAACAGGTCCACCATCGTCGTGGGATCGCCGGCGAACTGCGGGTCGTCCTCAGTGTCGAACCGCTCCGAGGTCGGGTCGACGTCCGGCGAGTAGACGTATCGCGACGCCGTCTCGGGGGCCGGGGCCGGGGACGCGAGCGCCGCCTCGGCGGCCGCCTCGACCGTCGCCGCCACCTCCGCCTGGATCCGCTCAATCTCCTCCGCGCTCGCCACGCCGTCCGCGACCAGGCGCTCCGGGAAGCGCGCCACCGGGTCCCGTGCCGCCTCGGCCGCCCGCTCCTCGGCCGGCCGGTACATCACCTCGTCGTCGGACAGCGAGTGGGAGTAGGGCCGGATCACGTGCGCGTGCACCAGCGCGGGGCCCCGGCGGGCCCGGCAGTGCGCAACCGCGCGCGCCAGCACGTCGCGGGAGGCGACCGGATCGCAGCCGTCCACCTCCTCGACCAGTAGATCGGGGAAGGCGGCCACCAGCTTGGAGATCGACCGGCCGGGCGTCTGGACCTCGATGGGCACCGAGATCGCGTAGCCGTTGTCCTCGACGAGGAACAGCACGGGGAGCTTGAGGTTCGACGCGGTGCCCAGCGACTCCCAGAACTCACCCTCGCTCGAGGTGCCGTCACCCAGCGAGCAGTAGACGATCTCGTCGTGGCGAGTGCGCTCCTTCCGGTCCGGGATCCCCTCGAGCCGGTCGTACCGGTACCAGGCCTCCGCGCATCCCACCGCCTGCAGGCACTGGGTGCCCGTCGGACTCGACTGGCTCACGATGTTCAGCTTGCGGTGGCCCCAGTGCGAGGGCATCTGCCGCCCGCCGGAGTTGGGGTCGGCCGCGGCGCCGACCGCCGAGAGCAGCATCTCCGTGGGCGTCATCCCGAGCGTGAGGCACAGCGCCCGGTCACGGTAATACGGGTAGAACCAGTCGTGTCCCGGCTTCAACAGCATCCCGGCGGCCACCAGCACCGCCTCGTGGCCGGCGCCGGAGATCTGGAAGAAGATCTTGTTCTGCCGCTTGAGCTGAATTTCCTTGTCGTCGAGCCGGCGCGACAACAGCATCAGGCGGTAGATGCCTAGGAGGTCGGCTCTGGCGAGCTGCCGGGCGCCGACTTCGCTCTTGGTCCGGGTGGCCATGAAGCAGGCATAATAGCCGCCTGCCAGGCCCCGCTCAACGCCGCGGGGCTGGCGACCTCGGTGGGCGCCGCAGACGACCCGGCCGCCGACGATCGCGCCGCGCGCCGAGTCGCGTCGTTCGGCGGCCCAGCGACCGGCTATCTCGCGCGGCGGGGGCGCCGCCACTACCTTGTCCCCGAGACCCCTGCCGCGAAGGCGCCGGTGAACGAAGAGGCCAAGAAGACCGTCCTGCGCCATTTCCCGTACGGCCTCTACGCCGTGACGGTGATGAGCGAGGGCGAGGACCACGGCATGACGGCCAACTGGGTGATGCAGGCGGCGTTCACCCCACCGATGCTCGTGGTCGCCCTCCAGAACGAATCCAAGAGCCTGCCGATGATCCGCGACGCGCGCGGGTTCGCGGTCAACGTGCTCGCCGAGGGCCAGCGTGAGCTGGCCGAGCAACTCGGGCGGTCGTCGCGACGCCAACCCGCCAAGCTCCAAGGCGTGCCCTCCCGTCCCGCGCCCGTCACCGGCGCACCGATTCTCAGCGAGGGACTCGGATGGCTCGAGTGCCGTCTGGTCGCCACGATGCCCGCCGGCGACCATACCCTCGTTCTGGGAGAGGTCGTCGAGGCGGGACTCGAGGCCGGGCGCCGAGTGCTCGCATTGGACGACGCCGGGATGAAATACGCGGGCTAGCCGCGACAGCGGAGCGGTCGCGCTCGGCGTCGCGGCCGCTCTCCTGTCCGCCGTGCCGGTGACCGCTGCAGCGCAGGAGCGGCGGGACACGCTCGTGTACGACGTGGACGTCATCGCCTCGCCGCCGGCCCACCTGTCGATCGAGGCCCGCCTCACGACGACGGCCGCCGAGAGCATCGCGCTGTCGGTTCCATCGGCGTCCCTCTCCGCCGGGACCGACGTCGAGGGACTCGCCGCTACCGACGACAACGGAAGGCCTCTCTCCGTGCGCCCGGTCGCCCATGGCTACCGGATCGTCGCCTCGGCGGGCGCGGTACGGTTCCGCTATCGCCTGGACTTCCAGAGCGGCGTCGCGCTCAGCTCTACGGGCGCCGGGCTGAACGACGCCCACCTCTACGCCGTCGGCCGCGGGGTCTTCGTGGCGCCGGACGCGTCGGCCTACGGCCCGGATCGCCCTTATCCGCTCATCTGGGTGCACTTCATCACGCCGCCCGGCTGGCACGTGGTCACCGCGTGGGGGGTGGACCAGGAGGCCTTCAACCCGGCTGGCAGCAGTGCCCTTCTCGGCACCACCCTGGCTGCGGCCCCCGACTTCCGCCTGCTTCGCGACACCGCCGGGGGCACGCCGTTCGTCCTCGCGGTGCGCGGCGAGCGGCACTTCGGCGACTCCGCGCTCGAAGAGGTGATCGCGGCCAGCCTGCGCAGCGCGTCGGAGGCCCTGGGGGGGGTGCCCGTGCCCCGGGTCACGTACACCAGCGACGTCGGCTCGAAGGGGCGCACCAGCGGCAGCCTGCAGGGACGGTCGAGCATCGCACTGATCTGGGAGCCGGGCGAGTTGCTGGAGCGGGCGCGCATTCACGACGTGTTCCACGAAACCCTGCACCTGTGGTTCGGCGGGGCGATGGACACCGATCGGTGGTGGACGGAGGGCGTCACCGACTACTTCGCCGCTCGACTCGAGGCCGAGTGGAGCGGCCGGCCCGACGACCTCGCCGACCTCTGTTACCAGTCGCTGCGCAACTACCAGCGCATCGAACGCGACACGAGCATGACCATGACCCAGGAGCAGCACGAGAACGTCCTGGGAGACAACACCACCCTCCTCGTCTACCGCAAAGGGATGCTCGCCGGGCTGCTGCTCGACGGCGCCATCCGCCGCGGCACCGACGGCGAGGCCACGCTGGGCGACGTCGCGCGCCGGATGCTGGCCGCCGCCCGTGCGGCCCCGGACCGTCGGGTCAGCGACGCCGAGATCCGCACCTTCGCCGTCGAGGTCGGCGGCCCGGGTGTCGAGCGCGTCTGGCGCCAGGTGGTGGCCGGCACCAGCTTGATCACCGAGTCGGACGTCACCGAGGCGCTACGCGCGGTGACGGGCTTGCCCGTCATTGCACCGCCAGTCACAGCCAAGGAACAGAAGGTCCTGATCGGCCACCCGAAACCGTGAGGTCGGCCCCATGATGCTCAAGGGCAAGACGGTGCTGTTCTTCGTGGGCCCGCAGTACGAGGACCTCGAGTTGTGGTATCCGAAGATCCGCCTCGAGGAGGAAGGCGCGAAGACGGTCGTGGCAGGGCTGGGTGAGAAGACCTACCTGGGCAAGAAGGGTTACCCGGTCACGGTCGACAGCTTCGTGGACGACCTGTATGCCGAGGTCTACGACGGCCTGGTCATCCCGGGAGGCTACGCTCCGGACCAGATGCGGCGCTCGGAGAAGTTGCTCGGCATCACCCGGGCGATCGCGGAGGCCGGGAAGCCGGTGGCGTTCATCTGCCACGCCGCCTGGGTGCCGGTGTCCGCCGGCCTGCTGAAGGGACGCCGCGTGACCTGCGTGCGCGCCATCCGCGACGACGTGGTCAACGCGGGCGCCACCTACCTCGACGAGCCGGTCGTGGTGGACGGCAATCTGATCTCTTCCCGCACGCCCGCGGACCTCCCGGCGTTCTGCCGCGCGATCATCCGGGCGCTCGCGGCGCCGGCCAAGGACTAGACCGGGGCGTCGAACGGACGGAGCACGACGCCCGTCGGCACCTTCGGAGCGAAGAAGGTGGACTTGGGCGGCATGATCTGCCCCGCATCCGCCACTCGCCGCACCGCCTCGAGGCGCGTCGGCGGCAGTATCAGCGCGCAGGCGCAGCGGCCCTCGCGGCCGGCCTCGCGCGCCTCGGCGACGTCGGCCGTGTAGCGCAGCGCCGGCGCCGTCCCCAGGAGCGATGCGGCGACGACGCCTACGGCCAGGCTGTCGGCCGCGGCCACCTCCAGCGCGCGCACCGCCGGATGCACGGCCTGGTCATTCACCTTCGGCCACTTCGCCTTCGGCCGCACCGCCAGCGCCACCTCCCGGCCTCCCTTGAAGACGACCGAGAGCGTGGGCTCCTTCCGGGTCGGTGCGATCGCGAAGTAGGGCGCGGCCGCCGCCAGGAAGGCGTCCGGCTCGAACGGCGCACCCTCGAGCATGCGGTGCGTGGCCAGGATCACGAGTCCGGGGTCGCGGAACGACACCACGTAGGCCAGGGTGCGCGCCGCGCCAGCCTGCCAGGCTGACGGCGCTTCGTCCCTGAACATCACCGAGGTCTCGAAGCGGTGGTGCCCGTCGGCCACGTACACGCTCTCGGCGCCCGCCGCCGCGGCGAGCTGCTCGGCCTCCGCTCCCGTCACGACCCAGATGGCCTGGTCCGACCCCAGGGCCGGACACCGTGCCCACGGCGGGCGCGCCGTCGCCTGGCGCAGCGCCCCGTCGAGCTTCCCCGTTCCGTCGGGCGCCAGCAGGAACACGGCACTCAGGTTGGCGCCCGTCGCGTGCATCAGCCTCCGGCGATCCTCCTTCGCCGCGGCGTGGGTGCGCTCGTGCGGGAGGACTCGCCCCCTGGAGAACGGTTCCGCCGCCACCGCCAGGAACACCCCGGTCCGCTCCCGCACCGAGCCGTCCGGAAACCGGCCCGAGGTGCGAAGCACGTACGCGGACGGCTGCTCGTCGCGCACCAGCACGCCGCTCGCGCGCCACTCGGCCAGGAGGCGTGCCGCCTCCGCGTACGGGTCGCCTCCGCCGGGCGCCGCCGGCAGGTCCACGTTCACGACGTTGCATGGATCACGCGCCACCAGCTCCGCCCGCTGCGACGGAGAGATCACGTCGTAGGGAGGGGCCAGGCGTCGTTCCAGCGAGGCCGCGTCCGCGTAGCGTTCGCCGCGGAACGGGGTGAACAGGCTCACGTCTTTCATGTCGCTCCGCTTCCGGGATGCGACGCGATCAGCGCGTCGAGAATTTCCTTCACGCCGAGCAGGCTCAGACGGCCCACCTCCGCCTCCGCGGCCGCCGCGGTCGGGCCGAACGCCAGGTAGTCGCTCTCCAGGTGCCCATCCGGGGCATTGCTCGCCGACCAGCGGATGAAGAGAAGCGCCGCACCGTAGCGGCCATCCGGTCCGGGGTCGTCCTCCGAGAAGACCCCGACCGAGTACGGGTGACCATCGCTGCCGGTGAGGCCCGGCGGCCGCCCGTGCACGGCCACGTATCCACCCAGTGTGTCTTCCGCGAAGTTCACGTCCGCAGCGTTTCCTTGACGACGTTGCCGAGGATGAAGGCGATGTTGGCCGGCCGCTCGGCCAGGCGCCGCATCAGATAGGGATACCACTGGGTGCCGAACGGCACGTACACCCGCACCCGGTACCCGGCCCGTCGCAGCTCCTCCTGGAGGTCGCGCCGGATGCCGTACAGCATCTGGAACTCGAACCGGTCCGCCGCGATGGCCTTCGCCTCAACGAAGCGGCGCACCCGCGTGATCAGTGCGGGGTCGTGCGTCGCGACCGCAGGCTGATGGCCGTGCTCCAGGAGCTTCTCGATCAGCTCCCCGTAGCTCCGGTCCACGTCCGCCTTGTCGGGAAACGCCACCGTCGCCGGCTCCTGGTACGCGCCCTTGCAGAGCCGAACCCGGGCGCGAGCCCCGATGAGGCGGTCGACGTCGGCGGCGCTGCGACGCAGGTACGACTGGATCACGATGCCCACGCGGTCGCCGTAGACCGGCAGCAGGTCCCGCTCGAACAGGTCGAGCGTCCGCTGGGTGTGGGCGCTGCTCTCCATGTCGATGCGCACGGAGATGCCCAGCTCGCGGCCGCGGTCCAGGATCCGGCGCATGTTCTCGAGGCACAGACCGCGGTCGAGGTCGAGTCCCAGCTGCGTGAGCTTGACCGACACGTTGCAGTCGAGCCGGTCCGCCGCGATCCGTGCCAGGATCTCGGCGACCGTCGCCGCGCAGCTCCGCGCCTCGTCCGCCTTCGTGACGCTCTCTCCGAGGAGGTCGAGGCTGGCGGCGATCCCGCGCCCGTTCAGCTCGCGGACGGCGGCCGCCGCGGAATCCATCGTCTCGCCCGCAACGAACCGCGAGGCAAGCCGCCGGGCCAGCCGGTTGCCGCGAATGAAGGCGAAGATCTGCGGTTGCTCGCTGAGATACAGGAATGTGCGGCGCAGCATGCGTATGGTTACCGAAGTGAAGGGTAGAAGCGTCCACCGTGCTCGGCCTGGGCGACCAGCGAGGCGGCGGGGGCGAAGCGATCGCCGTGCGTCGCCGCCAGGCGCGCCAGACTGTCCACGGCCGCCCGGGCACCCAGGGCATCCAGGGTACGGAACGGGCCCCCGCGAAAGGGCGGGAATCCGATGCCGAACAGCGCGCCCACGTCCCCGTCGCGCGGCTGCGCGATCACGCCCTCCTCGAGGGCCCGCGCGGCCTCGTTGAGCATGGCGAACGCCAGCCGCTCGGCCACGACGTCCGGGTCGGTCTCGCGCTCCGCCGGCGCGAGACCCAGCGCCCGGTACACCGTCGGGTCCTCGCCTGCCTTCTTCCCCGCCCGATAGAGGAAGAAGCCCCGCCCGTTCTTGCGTCCCAGCCGCCGGTCCGCCACCAACGCGTCGAGGTCGAGCGACCGTTCGAGCCGGTCGCCGAACGCCTGGTGCATCACGTGCGCCGCCTTGGCGGCCACGTCGAGGCCGACTTCGTCGAGCAGCGTGATCGGCCCGACCGGGAACCCCCATTGCGTCATCGCCCGATCCAGCAGCGCGATGGGCACGCCTTCCGTCAACAGCCGCCCGGCCTCGTTGATGTACGGCGCGAGGATCCGGTTGACGAAGAAGCCGGGTCGATCCTGCACCACGACTACCGTCTTGCCGAGTCGCCGTCCGAATGCGACGGCCGTCACCGTCGTTTCCCGCGCGGTGCGCGCTCCGACGACGATCTCCAGCAACGGCATCCGGTGCACCGGCGAAAAGAAGTGCATTCCGACCACGGTCTCCGGACGGGCCGAGGCCTCGGCGATGCGCGAGATCGGAATCGTCGAGGTGTTCGACGCGAAGATGCAGTCGGGCCGGGAAACGGCTTCGACCTCGCGAAGCACCTGGCGCTTGATCTCCAGGTCCTCGAACACCGCTTCGATCACCAGGTCCGCCGCGTGGAATCCCGCGAAGTCGATGCCGCCGGAGACCAGGGCGAGCTGCCGCCCCGCGTCGCGCCGGCTGACGCTCCGACGGCGCACCCGTTCGTCCACGATGCCGGCCAGCGCCTTGAGGCCGGCGCCGACCCGCGGCAGATCCGCATCCTTGAGGCGTACCGGCACCCCCGCTTGCGCCGCCGCGACCGCCGCGATGCCCGATCCCATGAACCCGGCGCCCAGGATGCCCAGCTGCGCGACCGGACGCGGGGCCGGCGCCGGCGCCGGAACGCCGGGGTCCTTCTTGAGCGCGGTGGTGGCGAAGAACACCTCGACCAGCCGGCGCGACACGTCGGTCATCGCCATCTCGCCGAACCGCTCCGCTTCGTAGGGCAGCCCCTGCTCCATGCCGCTCGCCAGGCTGCACCGGATCACGTCCAGCGCCGCGAGCGGAGCCGGATAGTGGCCGGCCGTCTGCGATCGCGTCATGGCCCGCGCCCGTCTCAACACGACGGCCTGCCCGAGCGCGCTGCGGTCGAAGAGCCACCCGAGGACACCGCCGCGGCGCCGGCGGTGCACCGGGGTCTCGGCGAGCCGCCGCGCCGCCTTCACGGCGACCTGCCGCAGGATCGCCGGCGGCACCAGCTCGTCCACCAGCCCCATCCTGAGCGCCTTCGCGGCGCGGACGTTCTTCCCGGTGAGGATCATCTCCAGCGCACTGCGGAGTCCGACGACGCGTGGCAGCCGGTTGCACCCGCCCGCCCCGGGGATGATGCCGAGCTGGACCTCGGGCGCCCCGAGCGCGGTCTTCGGGTGGTCCGTCGCGACACGATAGTGGCACGCGAGGACCAACTCCAGTCCGCCACCGAGGCAGACGCCGTGAATCGCGGCCACGACCGGCTTCGGCGAGTCCGCCACGCGGTCGAGCATCGATTGCCCGTCCCGCGACAGCCGCCTGGCCTCCTCCGCTGTGCGCAGCGCGACGAACTCCTCGATGTCGGCGCCCGCGACGAACACGTCCTTCTTGCCGGACGCGATTACGATGGCGCGGACCGCGGCGTCGTTCTGCAGCGCCGCGAACGCCGCCGCGAACTCGTCCCTCACCGCTCGCGAGAACTTGTTGACGCTCTCGCCCGGCAGGTCGAGCGTGAGGACGGCGACGCCGTCTTCGACTACCGTCGCGAGCGCGCCCGTTCCACCCTCCGCGTCCACGTGGACCGCCTCACATCCGCTCGAGGACCATGGCAAACCCCATGCCGCCCTGGGCACACACCGAGACCAGTCCGAACTGAACGTCCCGCCGCCGCATCTCGTTGCCGAGCGTCGTAATGAGGCGCCCGCCGGTCGCGCCGAATGGGTGGCCGATCGCAATCGACCCCCCCATCACGTTGAGCACCTCCCAGTTCACCTCGCCGATGCGCCTGTCGCGCCCGAGGTGCTCGCGCGCCCACATATCCGACTCGATGGCCTGGATATTCGACAGCACCTGCGACGCGAACGCCTCGTGCATCTCGACGAGCCCGAGGTCCTTCCAGGCGATGCGGGCTCGCTCGAGCGCGCGAGGGATGGCGTACGCCGGGCCCATGAGCAGTTGGGCGCCGGGATCCACCGCCGCCACGGCATACGAGCGAACGTAGGCCAGCGGCTCGAATCCCGCGGCCCGAGCGGCCTCCCCGCTCATCACCAGCACGGCGGACGCGCCGTCGGTCAGGGGCGATGCGTTGCCGGCAGTCACCGATCCGTAGCGCCGGTCGAACGCCGGCCTCAGCGCCGCCAGTTGCTCGAGGGTGGAATCCGCGCGTATCCCGTTGTCCGCGGTGACCGGCTCGTACGCCGGCGGAACGAAGACGGGCGCGATTTCCGCCGTCAACCGCCCGTCGGCCGTGCCCCGCGCGGCCAGCCGGTGCGAGCGCAGCGCGTAGTCGTCCTGGGCGTGCCGCGAGATGCCGTTTTCCTTGGCCATCTTCTCGGCCGACTGCCCCATCGTCTCGCCGGTGGACGGCTCGGCAATGGCCGGCGTCACCGGAACGAGATCGCGCGGACGGATCCTCGCGAGCGTCGCCAACCGTTTCCCCAGCGTGCGCGCCCGGCTCGCTTGCACGAGCAGCTCCGCGAATCGCCTGGAGTGGAGGATCGGGATGTCGGACAGCGATTCCGTCCCGCCCGCGACGACCATGTCCGCCTGCCCGAGCGCGATCTGGTCGAACGCCTCGGCGACGGCCTGGCCCGACGACGCGCACGCCCGGTTCAGCGAGAACGCGGGCACGTTCCGGGGAAACTGCGGCAGCAGGCTCACTTCCCGTGCCACGTTGGGCGCGAGCACCGAGGGAATGACCTGGCCGAAGACGACCTGATCCACCTTCGCCGGCGGAATCTCGGTCCGAATCAGCAGTTCGCGCGTGGCGAGCTTGGCCAACTCGACGGCGCTGAGGTCCTTGAACACCGTGCCGGACTTCACGAACGGGGTGCGGCAACCCGCGATGACGGCGACCCGACGACCGTTCTGCCCGAGCATGATCCGGCTCCGTTTCCGGCGCATCGGCTGGCCGCCGGTCCCAGCAAAGCTAGCCCGTGCGTGGAGTGCGGGCCAGCGCGGTCGCACCGTGCGCCCGCGGGTTTTTGGTGGCAAATTGGGCCATGGACTCGGCGTTCTCCGCTGAGACCCGCCGCGCGGATCTCGACGCGATGGCCGCGACGCCGCCCGACCTGCTGGTGATCGGCGGGGGCATCACCGGCGCCGGCATCGCGCGGGACGCCGCCCGGCGCGGAATCCGCACGGCCCTGCTCGAGGCCGGCGATTTCGGGAGCGGCACGTCCAGTCGCTCGTCTCGCCTCGTGCACGGCGGGCTGCGCTATCTGGAGCACGGCTGGCTCCGGCTGGTGTTCGAAGCGAGCCGCGAGCGCCGCGTCCTGTTACGGATCGCGCCGCATCTCGTGCGGCCGATGCCGTTCCTCTTCCCGATCCACGCCGGCGGCCGGGTGACCCGCGGCCGGCTGGCCGCCGGCCTGTGGCTGTACGACCTGCTGTCGGTGTTCCGGAACGTGCGCATGCATCGGACGCTGTCGCGACGCGGCGTCCGCAAGGCCGAGCCGCAGCTGCGGAGCAAGGACCTGCTGGGGGGCGCCGTGTACTACGACGCCTGCTGCGACGACGCCCGGCTGGTCCTGGCCAACGTGCGCGCGGCGCGCCGCAGCGGCGCGATGGTCGCGAGCTACGCGGCGGTGAAGTCGCTCGAGAAGGCTGCGGGCCAGCTTCGGGGCGTGGTGGTGGAGGACGTCATCGACGGCCGGCACTTCGCCGTCCGGGCGCACGTGGCCGTGAACGCGACGGGCCCTTGGACCGACGCGATGCGCCAGCTGGACGAGCCTGGCGCCGAGCCCGTGCTCCGGCCAACCAAAGGGGTCCATGTCGCGGTTCCGCGCGCCCGGCTCGGTAACGCGGGCGCGCTCACGATGACTTCCCCGCTCGACGGCCGCGTGATGTTCGTGCTGCCGTGGGGCGACGTCACCGTGCTCGGCACCACCGACACGGACTACGAAGGGGACCCCGGGGCGGTCGCTCCGACCGCCGACGACATCACCTACCTGCTGCGCTCGGCAAACGCCCTGTTCCCCGACGCGCGACTCGCTCCCCCGGACCTCCTCGCGGCCTGGGCCGGCCTCCGCCCGCTGCTCAGGGACGGGGGCGGGGGGACGACCGCCGCCGTCCCGCGCGAGCACCGGATCTTCGAGAGCGCGTCCGGCCTGGTGACGATCACCGGCGGCAAACTGACGACGTACCGCTCGATGGCGGCGGAATTGGTGGATCTGGTGGGGTTGAAGCTCCACCGTCTCGACGGCCGCGTCATCGCCCCGAGCGCGCCGACCGCCGAGGAGCCCTTGCCCGGTGGCGAGGTCGCCGACCTCGAGCTGCTGGTTCGCGAGCTAGTGAAGGAACGACTTGACGAGGGCGCGGCGCGCCACCTGGTCGACACCTACGGCACGGAAGCGATGGCGGTCGCCAACCTGGCCTTCCGCGACACTCCCCTGGCGGAGCCGCTGGCCTCCGGTGTCCCGGTCCTTCGCGCCGAGGTGATCCACCAGGCACGGCGCGAGATGGCGCTCTCCGTCAGCGACGTCATGATTCGCCGCACTCACCTGTTTCGGCAGCATCCCAGCCAGGGTACGGAGCTGACGCCGGTGGTGGCCGGTCTGCTCGGACGGGAGCTCGGCTGGGATGCCGCGCGCGAGGCCGCCTCCCTCGCCGCCTACCTGGCCGAGGTGCAGCAGATGCGGCAGGCGCTCACGCCGCCGCCGGCGACCTGACGCGCGCCATGTCGCGGGCCACGGTCGGCACCGCCAGGAGGAGCAGCGCCCCACCCAGCAGGCCGACGGCAGGGAGCGTCATCAGCGCGACGCGCAGGCCGTAGCGATCCGACAACAGCCCCACGACCGGCAGAGCGATGGCATCGCCGGCGATGTGGATGAAGAAGACGTAGGCCCCCATCACCGTGGCCGCGATGCCGCGCGGCACCACGTCGAACAGCACGGCGGCGGCGGGCCCGTTGTACCAGGTGAAGAAGAACACCACGACGAAGAACAGGCCGGAGAAGAGCCGCACGTCGTTGACGAGCAGCAGCACCACGCACAGCGGCGCTCCGGCGAGGAATCCCACCGCGCCGGCGATGACCCGTCCCGCGGGGGTGCGTTCCATCAGGCGGTCGCCCGAGCGCCCTCCGATCCACGACCCCAGTACGCCGGCCACCAGTCCCACCAGTCCGATCTGCCGCCCCGCCTGCAGCAGCGACATGTCCAATACCCGCTGGAGGTAGCTCGCCGACCACGCCACCAGGGAATTCATAGCCGCCGTGGTCAACGCGCCGCCGATGAACATCCAGACGAGAGTCGGCGTGCGCAGCACGACCGCCGCGGCGTCCAGCATCTCGTCCACGGCGTCGGCCGGGACGCCGACGAGCAGCCGGTGGCGCCATCGCATCGCCACCCGCACCCACTTGACGATGGTCCACACGAGACCCACGCCGACGATCGCGCCGAACACCGCGGTATCCGCGGCCGCCGCCACCCGGAAGAGGATCAGCGCGCCGAAGACGGCGGCCCCGACCGGGATCGACAGCAGGAGCGGAAGGCCGGCGCGCAGGATCAGCCTCGGCGTGAGGGCAATGCGCCGGACTGCCCGCGTCTGCGGCAGCATCGGTCGCGGCTGGGGTCGCGGGTCACGCAGCCGTGCCAGCAGCAGCGCGAACAGGATGCCCGGCAGGCCGACTACGATCAGCGCGGTGCGCCATCCGAAGGCGGTCGCCAGGTGGCCCCCGAGCCAGACCGCCAGCACGCCCCCCACCGCCAGGCCGGCCCAGAAGATGCCCATCGCCTGCGCGCGCCCGCGGTCCGGGAAGTAGTCGGCGAGCATCGCCTGCGCCGCGGGCAGGTACGACGATTCCGCGACCCCCACCACGCCGCGGGTCGTCAGGAGATGCCAGTAGGTCGCAGCCGCCCCGCCCAGGGCCGTGAACCCGCTCCACAGGGCCACGCCGCCGGCGATCACCGTGCGCCGTGACCGCAGGTCGGACAGCACGCCGGCCCCGAGCGCGCCGAGCGCGAAGGCGATGGCATAGGATGATCCCAGCCAGCCCAGCTGCGTGTCCGTGATGTCCAGCTCGTCCTTGATGGGCTCGAACAGCGCCAGGATGATGTTGCGGTCGAGATAGTTCAGCAGGTTCCCGAAGGCCAGCAGCGCCAGCGCGTACCATAGATACCGGCCGCTCATGGTCGGGGCGCCGGAGCGCTCGCTCATCGGGTCACGCCCCCGCGCCGGCGCACTCGCCTAGAAGAGTCCGTCCACGGATCGGCCCCCGATCGGCTCCGTCCGCTGGGCGAGCAGGGACTCACGGGCGCGCGTCACCACGTCCACGGCCACGGCGGGATCGTCCGTCAGGTGGAAGATGTCGAGGTCCCGCAGGTCGATCGTGCCCCGCGCGGCCGCCGTGCCACGCAGCCAGTCCACCAGGCCGCGCCAGTAGTCGACGCCGAACAGGACCACCGGGAAGTGCTTGATCTTCCCCGTCTGAATGAGCGTCAGGGCCTCGAACAGCTCATCGAGCGTGCCGTACCCGCCGGGGAAGACCACGAACCCGATGGAGTACTTCACGAACATCGTCTTGCGAACGAAGAAGTAGCGGAAGTGCATCGCCGTATCGACGAACGGATTGGTGCCCTGCTCGAACGGCAGCTCGATGTTGAGCCCGAGCGACGGGCCGCCGCCTTCCTGGGCGCCCCGGTTGGCCGCTTCCATGATCCCCGGTCCGCCGCCGGTGATGATCGAGAAGCCCGCGCCGGCGAACCGGCGCGCCGTCTCCGTCGCGGCGCGGTAGTGCGGATCGTCGGGCTTGGTGCGGGCGGAGCCGAAGAAGGTCACGCCCGAGTATACCCCGGCGAGCGTGTCGAACCCCTCGACGAACTCGCCCATGATCCGCAGCACGCGCCACGGATCGGACGACACGAACTCGCGCCTGCGTTCGGTCGGATGCGGGACGCTGAAGAGACGCTCGTCCTCGGTCGGCCCGAGGCGCCTCGGTCCGCTTCGAGCATCACCGTCTGATGACATCGGGAGCCCTCTTGCCACGGGGTGAGCGTGCGAATATACAGATTCCCCTTGGGGGGCACAAAGGAAAAATGCGCACCTGGCGCACCCTGTCGCTCGCCCTCATCGGGAGGGCCGTCGTCAACCCGCGCGTGGCGCGAGACCTCGCTGCCCTCGCCTGGTCGATGCGTCGGCGTCGCTGGTACCGGGAGCCGCCGTTCCTGCCGCTGCCGCCGCCAGAGTACGTCCGGTGGCGAATGCTGACCGCCTACGGGGACGAACGAGCGATTCCTCCCGTCGAGGACGTGCTGCGCGTGGCCCGCTGGCGTCGGGAGCTGCTGGCGCCGTGACGCCCACCGCGCTCGCCGCCGCCGCCAGGGCGATGGCCCGCGAGATCGGCTTCGACGCCTGTGGAGTCACGGACCTGGGCCCGTCGGCGGCCGCGGCCGCGTTCGATCGCTGGCTGGCGAGCGGGTATCAGGGTGAGATGCGATACCTGGAGCGACAGGCCCCGATCCGGCGGGAACCAGCACGCACCTGGCCCGACGCTCGCTCCGCCGTGGTGGTGCTCCACAACTACTGGCAGGAAGACGCCGCGCCCGCCCCGGGGCGCGGCCGCGTCGCGCGCTACGCCCTCGGCGACGACTACCACGCGGTGATGCGGGTCAACCTCGAGCACCTCGGCGCGCGTCTCGTGGACGCCGCCGGGACCGGCCGATTCCGGGCCTTCGCGGATGCGGGCCCGCTGCCGGAGCGCGAGCTCGCGCGGCGCGCAGGCCTGGGGTGGGTCGGGAAGAACACGATGCTGATCCACCCTCGACTCGGCTCCTTCACGTTCGTCGGCGTGCTGCTGACCGATCTCGTCTTGGCCGTCGACCCCCCGTTCGAGGCCGACCGGTGCGGCACCTGCCGGCGCTGCCTCGAGGCGTGTCCGACCGGGGCGTTCCCCGAGCCTCGGGTGCTCGACGCGACCCGCTGCATTTCCTATCTCACCATCGAAGCCCGGGGACCGGTGCCCGAGGCACTGAAGCCATCGCTCGGAGACTGGCTGTTCGGCTGCGACGTGTGCCAGGACGTCTGTCCCTGGAACGTGCGGTTCGCGCGCGAGACGGCGGAAACCAGATACCGCGCGCGTCCCGCGACCGAATGGCCGGCCCTGCAGGACATCGCCACGATGTCGGAACAGCAGTTCGAGGACGCCTTCGGCGCGTCGGCGCTGATGCGTGCCGGCCGCTCGGGCCTGACCCGCAACGCCGCAGTGGTCACCGAGAACGGCGAGCGCCGCCCGGAGGACGGGTGCCCGGCGGCGTGAGGAGCCTGGCCGCCTCGGAGCGAGCCGCCGCCATCAAGCAGGCGCTCGGGGCGGGCCTGGCGAAGGTGGATCCGTACCATCGGCTCCAGGGCCGACCCGTGCGCTATCAGCTCACGGCGGGCCAGACGCTGGAGATCACGTTCCGCGACGTGCCCAGCATCGGGGAGGCGGAGGTCAACGGCGTGAAGCGGTTGCTCGGTGGGAAGTCGTTCTGCACCGTGAGCCCGCAGTCCCGCGAGCGGATCATCGTCAGGTTCGTGGTGCCGCTCGACCAGGCCTAGCCGGCCACCTTCCAGCGCCGGCCGGCGACCAGCGCGATGGCGAGCGCTACCGCGACCCAGACCAGACCGCCGGCGACGGCGCGGTCGCCCACGCTCGGTCCGCCAGCCTCGGACGCGCTGAACCAGTGGGAAAACGCCTCCCTTGCGAGCTCCCCGGCCGGCTCGCCGTAGGCTTGTTCGAGCGCCCGGCCTGTGGGCAGCGGCGATCGCCAAAACGCGGCAAACGCGGCCGGCGACCCCGTCTTGAGCAGGTACGCCAGCAGTTCGCCGTGCGTGTAGTACTGGCTGCCGTAAAAGTAGAAGCGTTCGTCCCCCGCCGACGAAAGGCTCGAAAGCCCAGCCAGCCGGCTGCACAGTGGCGCCGCGCCCTGGAGGCAACCGATCTCCCTCCACGGGTCGCTGGCCATCCAAGGCTGAGCCGTGACGTCGAAGGCACGCTGGATGGTGACCGGCTTGATGGTCCGCCCGGCCTCCTGCATCCGGACCGCGAGAGGCTCCCTTCCCCACCACCACCAGGGACGCCCTGCGAGCCAACGTCGCACCGCGCCGCCGGGAACGCCGAACCTCGCGTACAACGCGCATTCGTCCAGGAACCGCCCGATCGGCGCGCCCGCAGCATCCCGCGCGATGAGCTGGCGGTAGCCGAAGTCCCTGCGCGAAAGCAGGTTGACCTCCACGACGCAGGGGTCCCCTTGCTCGCGGGCATACTCGCGCGATCGCAGGGTCCACCATTCGTAGTTGTTCCCCTGCCCGCGGCGTCTTGCCGGATTCGAGTACAGTGCGACGATCACCGGGATCCCGCCCGCGCCGATGCTCGGATACAGGCCGAGCTCGCCGGCCGCCGCGTGCAGCCATACGCGTGCGCTATCCGCGCCCACGGGCGTCTCGAACAGCACGGTCAAGGAGCCGTCCGCACTGTGCACGGCCCGCGGGCCCCGCGCCGCCGCGCGCAGGGAGTCGCCGAGACGGTTGTACTCGAGTTCGTCCTTCTGCCTCGCGATCGCCTCCTGGAGCGCCCTTATGGCATAGCGCTCCCCGGTGGCCGGCGTGGCCCGTTCGGCGAGGCCCAACGCGACCGCCAAGCCACCGCCCTCGGACGGTTCCCGCGGCGGCAGAAGCGCCGCGCTAATGACGAGCAGGGCGACGAGCGGGGCCCAGAGCCAGGGCATTCGGCTCAGCGCCACCGGCCACCCCTAGTCGCAGCCAGCAACAGCAGGCCCACAAACGCCAGGACGGGGAGCGCATCGCCGACGCCGGCGGTCACGCGCGCCTGGCCTCCCTCCGTCATCACCCACGAACGCCACTCGGCGACCATGGAGTCCTCCGGGACTCGCGCGACCCGCGCCAGGCGCTGGCCCAGCGAGCCGGATGTGTCGGCGAGCGCCCGAAGGAGCGCGTCGGGACCGTGGAGCGCACGCACGGCCCGCAACAGACTGCGCCGCGCCGCCGCGCCCGCAGGGATGCGGGGCACGAACCGCGTGCCCTCAGCGAAGCGCAGGCAGGCGTCGTCGGATCCGGCGACGCACTGCTCCGCGTCCGCCCGCTCCGGTTCGTAGAACCACTCGCGCTGAGCGACGAGGTGCCGGATTTCGCCCGGCTCGTACCGAGCCTGGAATGGGTCAGGATCGTCATCAAGCCCGAGCCACAACCGACATCGCGCCACCTCGCCTTCCAGGCATTTCGCCCCCGCACGGGTGTCTCCTTCCATCAGCGCGCGCACCGCCGCCGGCCCGTCCGCTGCCACGCGCCACCCGAGGCTCAGATCCGTCGGCAGCCAGTCCTGCCATGCGCGATCGAGCGTGCCCTCGTACGCGCGCACGACGGCGGCCGCCACGCTCCAACCGGCTACGAGCGTGTCGGGAACGAGCGGGAGATCGATCCCGATTGTGGCGCGACCGAGGAGCCCTTCCGTCTTCAGCGTGACGTCCACGTCCGTGGCGAGCAGTGTGACCAGCACGTGTCGGCGGAGGAACACCTCGGGAACCGCGCCGAGATCGTTGAGATACGCCGCCGCACTGGCCACGACCACCCGCCCGGCCGCCCGGCCCACCGTTCCCGGCAGCAGCAGTGTCACATCGCCCGCGTCGAAACGTCGGGCCCGCCGTTGCTCCTGCGCCCGCCACCGGTCGGCCGAGTCCGCGCGCCTGGCGTCAGCGAGGAGCGATTCGGCGCGAGCCAGCAGTCCCCGCGCGCCGTGGTCCTTGCGCGGGACACCCTGAGTACGCGCCGCGGAAGCGCCGCCGAGCGTGGCGAGGGCAAGCCAGACGACGGCGCGTCTACACATCGAACAGCGCCCACCGCCCCATCAGGATGCTGAGCGGCCCCGGCCAGGTGGTGAGGAGGTAGAACACGCTCTGGGTGACCGAGCTTTCGACTCCGAGCGCCACGAGGAGCAGGTCGGCGAGCAGGATGCCGCACACCACACCCAGCGTGGCGAGGACCGCGCGCCGAGTCGCGATGGAGATGGCGAAGAAGATCGCATAGCAGACCAGCGCGGCGAGGGCGAACCGGGCCGTCAACTCCAACGGATAGGCGTGCACGCCGCTGGGAAGCTTCACGGATGCGACCGCCACGGCGGCGCCGATTCCCAAGGCGGCCACGGGCACGGCGAGCAGCGTGGCGCCGGCGGCGAAACGCAGCAGCACGTACATGCCCCGCGGCACGGGCAGCGACAGCGCGTACACGTGATTCCCCGCGTGGTCGGGCGCCCAAGCGCCAAGACCCAGTAGCAGGCCGAGCAGCAGGGCTAGGCCGGGAATCAGCACACCGATCCTCTGCGCGGCAAACAGCCAGGTCGCGACCCGGCCGCTTGGCGCCCCCTCGAGGTTGCCGCCGTACGTCACGACCAGCAGCGGCAGCGCGAACGCGAGCACCACCAACAACATCACCGCCGTCCGCGCGGTGAGCCACTGGGCCTTGAGTACCTGGGTGTACATTCGGCGCCCCTTGCTTCAGAACCTCGAGCCGCGCGACGAGCGCAGCAGCTCGACGAACCCCTCTTCGAGGTCCAGGTCTACGATCTCGCGGACACCCGCGCCCGCGCCCTCGAACCACTGCACCATCGGCGGTTGCCAGCCGCGCACGACCCACACCTGCTCCGTTCCGGCCATCTCTCGCTGCAGCAGCACGAACGGCGTGTCGCCGATCAGGCTCGGAGGATTGGAGATCCGGATACGCTTGATGCCATTCTTGAAGCTCTGCATGGGCAGCTCCACCACCAGCTTACCGTCGTCGAGAACCCCTACCCAGTCGCAGATGCGTTCCAGCTCGTGGACCAGATGGCTGGAGATGAAGACCGTGGCCGTGCCTTGCGAGCAGAAATCGAGCAGCGCCGCCAGCACGTCCCGTCGCACCACCGGATCGAGTCCGTCGGTGGGTTCGTCCAGCACCAGCAGCCGCGGCCGCTGCGCGAGCACGAGCAGGATGTGCAGTTTCCCCATCTCTCCCTTGGAGAGCTTCGCGAGCTTCTGATCCAGCGGCAGGCCGAAGCCCTGGCGCAGCTCCGCCGCGTACGCGACGTCGAAGCCGGGATAGAACGCCGCGTGGAAGTGGATGGCCTCTTCGAGGGACAGGTATGGATACAGATGCGGACGCTCGGGCACGTATCCCGTCTCCGCCAAGATGCGCGCCATCTCCCCGGGAACCTGCCGCCCCAGCACCGTGATCGCGCCCCGCTGGGCCCGCAACATGCCGAGGAGCAGGCGAATCGTCGTCGTCTTCCCCGAGCCATTGGGTCCGAGGAAGCCGTAGATGGCTCCCGACCGCACCCTGAGATTCAGGTCCCGGATCTCGAAGCGCCTGCTGGCCCGGTACTCCAGCCCCGAGGTCTCGATGGCGTAGTTCATGCTAGCCGCAACCTCATCTCGACTCTGAGCGCGTGCTCCATGTCCTCCTTGGTCACGCCAACCACGGACGCCTCGTGCAGCAGCCGCCGCACCAGCCGCCGGGCCTCCCGTTGCCGCTCCGCTTCGCGCCTGGGCTGTCCCAGCTCCCGGACGAACGTGCCCGCTCCCTGCCGGCTCTCGACCACGGCCGCGTCCTCCAGCTCGCGATAGGCCTGCACGACGGTGGCGGGGTTCACCCGCAGCTGCGACGCCAGCTGCCGGACCGAGGGGAGCGCCGCCCCCGGCGCGAGGTCCCCGGTCGCGATCGCGATGCGGATGCGATCGGCGATCTGCGCGTAGAGCGGAACGGGACTGCGTGGATCGATGTGCCGGAACACGGCCCCCGCCACCTGTATCACTGTACCGATACAGTGGCACTATGGGCCCGCCGTGTCAAGAGGGGTGCAGCACCAGCAGCGTGACCTCCGGCGGACAGCGCCACCGGAACGGCGCCGTGATGGCCCCGATGCCGCGCGAGACGCACAGCTCGCGAGCCCCCTCGCGGATCGCCCCGGCCAGGTAGCGGTATCCGAACTGCGAGGGCACGTACGGGGGCCCCAGCCACGGGAGGTGCGCCTGGCCGCCGTGGGTATGGCCCGAAAGCATCAGGTCGAGGCGCAGGTCAGCGGGCCAGAACGCGAACACGTCCGGGTCGTGGGACACGACGACGCGTGGCATCTCGTCCGGAACGCCCGCGAGCGCCGCCGTGAAGTCGATGACGTCGAAGCGCAGGTCGCCGACGCCCGCCACGGCGAATTCGTCCACCCCGCGCCTGACACGCACCGATGCGTTGCGGAGCTCGACTACCCCGGCCTCGCCGACGGCCCGGCGCACCAGCTCGGCCCCGACGTAGTGATCGTGGTTGCCCAGCACGCCGAAGACGCCGTCGGGCGCCGAGAGCGGTCGCAGCAGCTCGGTCAGTCCGGATGCGTAGCGCGGGCTGTGCGACAGGTAGTCTCCTCCGAGCAGGATCAGATCGGGCTGCAGCGCGAGCCCCGCGGCAACGGCCTTCGCGATCCACCATTTCGGCACGACGGCCGAGTAGTGCAGGTCCGTCAGGAAGGCGATGCGGTAGCCGTCGAACGAGCGAGCGAGGCCGCGAAGGGCGACGTCGTGGCGCTCCACGGCCAGCCGCTGGAGGCGCCACATCCCGAACGGACCCGCCAGCGTCTCGATGGCGTGGCTGACCAGATTCTCGAGTCGCCGCCGCCGGCCCGGGACGAGCGAAGTGCTGCGAGGGAGGTGGCGGGGTGAGCGGATGAGCGGGCCGATCACGGCCCGCCGCTCACCGGTCCGGCCCACCGCCCCAGCCCGAGGCTACAGGCCGGTCGGATGATCAACGAACGACCACGGCAGCTGAAACCGCTCGGCGATGTGCTCCGCGAGCGCCCTCACGCCAAGGGTCTCGGTCGCGTAGTGGCCGGCGTAGAACGCGTTGACCCCGAGCTCTTCCGCGTCGAAGTAGGTCCAGTGCTGCCCTTCGCCGGTGACGAAGGAGTCGAGGTCGGCGCGTTTGGCCTGCGCGATCATGGAGCCGGCGCTGCCGGTGATGATGCCGACCCGCCGCACTCGTGCCGGCCCGCCCGGAATGACCCGCACGGCCCCGCCCAGGATCTCGCCGAGCCGCGTCGCCAGGGTCTCCCGCGGCAGGTCCAGCTCGCCCCAGGTGCCCAGCGGGGCGCCGCGGTACTCACCGAACCAGCCGCGGACCTCGAGCCCGAGCTTGCGGGCGAGGACCACGTTGTTGCCGACCTCCGGGTGCCGGTCGAGCGGGAGGTGCGCCGAGTACAGGGCGATGCCGTGGCGCACGAGCGACGCCGCACGCCGGTAATGGCGCCCCACCAGCGGCTCGAGGCCGCTCCAGAACAGGCCGTGGTGAACGATCAGCAGATCGGCGCCGCGCTCGGCCGCCTGGTCGATGACCGCCTGGCACGCATCGACGGCAACGGCGACGTTGTGCACTTCGCCGGCATTCTCGACCTGAAGCCCGTTCAGGGCGTTCGGGTCGTCGGCCACCTCCCCGGTGCGGAGGTAGTCGTCCAGGTATCGCACGAGGTCTTCGAGGCGCACCGCTCAAGCCCAGGGAGAGGGGGTCGCGTCGGCGAACGGTCGTGGATGGATCACGCCGACGCGACGCCTGTGGCCGCCGCTGGACGCCTACTGGCTCCGGCCGGGGCCGGTCGCTCGGGACGCCGCCGCCGTGGAGGACTCCGTCGCGGCATCGGGCCGCCGGTTCTCCTGGAGCAGCGAGCCGTCCCCCATCTTGACGTGGCCATTCAAGGTCCCGCCTTCGGCGACCGAGATGCGCAGCGTCGTGATGTCGCCCTCGATGGACGCGCCGGCCTGCACCTCGACGCGTCCGCGGGCCCGGATGGCCCCGTTCACCACCCCGCCCACGATCACCTCGGCCGTTTCGATGTCGCCGTGCACGACGCCGCCCTTGGCGACGAGCACCTGCGTGGATGCCCTGACGTGCCCGTCGACCGTCCCCTCGATCTTCACCACGCTGTCCGTCTCGAGGTCGCCGCGGACCACCATGCCCGCGCCCACGATGGACAGGCTGAGGGCCGCGGCCGATCCCCTGCCCGGCGGCGCCGCCTTCTCCCGCGCTGGTTGGGGTTTGCTGCCGAAGATGCCCATGGCTACGGTCCCTCCCGCACGAGCTTGGTCGGATCGATGGACCGGCCGCGGAGTCGCACCTCGAAATGCAGGTGCGGAGCGGTAGAACGGCCGGTGTTGCCGGAGAGTGCGATCACCTGTCCTGCGGCGACGGTGTCGCCGCGCGCGACCAGGATGCGCGACAGGTGGCCGTACATTGACTGATAGCCCGAAGGATGCTGGAGTAACACGAACAGGCCGTACGAGGAATCCCTGCCCGCCCGCTCCACAATGCCGCCACCCGAGGCTCTGACGTCGGATCCCTCCGGCACCGCGAGGTCGATGCCGGGGTGCACTTCTTCGCTGGGCGTGTCGGCCACCATGCCGCGGGTACGATAGGATGGCACCGAGAGCGGCCAGCGGCTCGGCACCGAGAGGCCGCTGGCTCCCTCGCCCGTCGAGTCGCGCGTCGGCGCCCGGGCTATCATCGGCGGCGCGATGTACAGGCGCTCCTCGCCGGCGGCCAGCTGGCTCTCGGCGCCTCCGTCGGGGGCCGGCACCTGGGCGCCCAGCATGCCCCGCAAATGCGTGTACCGCGCCTCCGCGTCGGACAGCTCGCGGGCGAGCTGCGCCACCCGGGCATTCTCCCGGGTCAGCTGGTTGACCCGGTGCTGGAGCAGCGGCGCGCGTAGCGCGGCGGAGAGTACGGGTCCGTACGACACCACGATGGCGACGGCGGCGACCAGCAGGACGACTGCAGTGATCAGCCCGGCCCGGACCAGCCAGGACGGCACCTGCAGCTGGCGCGAGTTCAGGGCGCCGTTGCGGTGGACGATGACGGTGTAACCGGAGCCCGGCACTAGCCGTCCCAGCGGCGGCCGAGGATGAGCTCGAGCAGCCGGCCGAGATCCTCCTCAGAGTAGAAGCGCACCTGCAGATGACCCTTCCCCTTCCCGTTCAGCACCACGGTCGCGTCCGTCCCGAGCCGCTTGCGGAGCGCCGACTCGATCCGGGCGACCTCGGCCGGCACCGCGCGGCGCCCCACGCGGGCCCTGCCCTCCCGCGCGCCGCCCGGCGCGCCGCGGGTGTGACGCTCGATCTCGCGCACCGACCACCCGCGGGTCACGCATTCCCGCGCGAGCTTCTCGATCCGGCGCCCGTCGCTCAGGCTGAGCAACGCCCGGGCATGCCCCGCCGTGAGCGCATTGCTGGCCACCAGCTGCTGGACGCTCTTGGGCAGCTTCAGGAGCCGGACCGCATTCGCGACGGTGGAGCGGTCGCGGCCCACCGCTTCGGCAATGGCCGCGTGCGACAGCTTGAAGTCCGACGCCAGCCGGTCGTACCCCTCCGCCTCCTCGATGGCCGACAGCGACGCTCGCTGCAGGTTCTCCACCAGGGCCAGGGTCAGCAACGTCCGGTCGTCCACGTCCCGCACGACGGCGGGGATCTTCTTCCAGCCAAGCTCGCGCGCCGCTCGCCAGCGTCGCTCGCCGGCCACCAGCTCGTAGCCCGCCTCGATCTGCCGCACGATGACCGGCTGGAGCAGCCCGCTGGCGGCGATCGACTGCTTCAGCTCGGCGAGGGCGGCCGGGTCCATCGCTCGCCGGGGCTGAAAGCGATTCGGCTCCACGGTCTCGATCGGCAGATCCCGCAGCGAACCCTCGCGCTCGGCCTCCTCCACCGAGCCAGCCCCGAGTAACGCCTCGAGTCCCCGGCCCAGCCGGCGGCGGCTCCCGGTCACCCCGCTCACGTCGCCGCCTCGGCGGCGTGCCGCGTGGTCTCGCGCGCCTCGGCCGCGACCTTGGATGCCGTGCGACGGATCAGCTCCTCCGCCACGTTGAGGTAGCACTGTGCACCGACCGACCCGATGTCGTAGAGCAGGATCGGCTTGCCGAAGCTGGGCGCCTCGGCCAGCCGCACGTTCCGGGGCACGACCGCCTTGAACATCCGCGCGCCGAAGTACTCCCGCGCCTCGTCGGCAACCTGGCGCGAGAGGTTGAGCCGGGCATCGTACATGGTGAGCAGGACGCCGTCGATCGCCAGGCGCGGGTTGAAGTTGCGCTGCACCAGACGCACGGTGTTCAGCAGCTGCGACAGCCCTTCCAGGGCGTAGTACTCGCACTGGATGGGGATGATGACGGAGTCCGCCGCCGTGAGCATGTTCAGCGTCAACAGGCCGAGCGAGGGGGGGCAGTCCATCAGGACATAGTCGTACGACTGGCGCACCCCTTCGAGGGCGCCGCGCATGATGGTCTCTCGGTGTGCCCGGGAGACCAGCTCCACCTCCGCGCCCACCAGGTCGCGCGACGCCGGCGCCACGTCGAGGAACGGGAAATGGACGGCGCGGCGGATCGATTCCGTCAGCGGCCGGTTGTCGAGCAACACCTCGTACAGGGTCAGATGGAGGCCGTCGCGCTCCAGGCCCACGCCGCTCGTGGCGTTCGCTTGCGGGTCGGCGTCCACCAGCAGCGTTCGCTTCTCCGCCGCCGCCAGCGAAGCGGCCAGATTGACGGCCGACGTCGTCTTGCCGACGCCGCCCTTCTGGTTGGCGATTGCGATGACCCTGGCCATGGGGCGGGGGAATCTATCTGTTGCACGTGCAACGGGCTAGCACACTTGCGGGGCAGGGAGGGGGTGTTGCACGTGCAACGGGGCCCCCGGCGGGGCCCCGTGGGTGGCTTCGGCCGCCCTGCGCCCTCAGCTCAGTCCTGTCTCGCCCAGCGCCACAGCTCCTTCAGGTTGGGGCGCTTGCCGTACATCAGAATCCCGATCCGGTATACGCGCGCGGCCAGCCACACCACCACCACGCTGGAACCGGCGCTGATGGCCAGCGACAGGGCCAGCTGGGCCGTCGGCACGTCCGACGTGGCCACGCGCACCGGCATGATGATCGGGGACGAGAAAGGGATCATGGAGGTCACGACCGCCATCTGCCCGGCCGGGTCGTTCAGGGCCGCAAACGACACGATCAACGAGAAGACCAACAGCATCATGACCGGCTGCTGGGCCTGCTGGGCCTCGGAGTCGGCCGTGACGGTCGCACCCACCACGGCGAACAACGCCGAGTAGAGCAGGAAGCCGAGCACGAAATACACGGCGATGACGGCGAGGAGACCGGCGCCAATCGCCGGCATCGTGATGGAGCTCACCTGCTCGGGCGAGACGTGGAAAGCGCCCAGCAGCTGGGTACGGAAGTGCACGACCAGGTAGCCCGTCAGACCCCAGATGCCGACCTGGAACAGGCCGACCCCGCCGACGCCGATCACCTTGCCGAGCATCAACTGAAATGGGCGCAGGCTCGAAACCAGGACTTCGATGATGCGGGTCTGCTTCTCCTCCAGCACGCTGCGCATCACGTTGATGCCATAGATGAGGATGATCATGTACAACACGATCCCCACCGCGTAGCCCAGGAAGAACGTCACCATCGCCGACTCGCCCGTCGCGCCGTGCTTGGTGATCCGCTCGGTGTGCAGCTTGATGCCGCGCTGCGCCTCCTGGACTACCGCCGCGTCCACGCCGTGCCGCGCCAACCGCTCCGTCACGATGCTCTGCCGGAGCAGGCCCTCCATGAGGCCCATGTCCGTGATGGACACGTTGCGGCCCCGGTACTCAGCCAGTCCCGACTCCACGGTCGCCGACGATACCGTCAGCACCCCGTCCAGCGTCTCGGCGCGGACCGCGTTGGTCAGCGAATCCTGCAGGGCGTCCGCCCGCCCGGAGCCGGCCTGCACCACGGTGAGGACGTAGCGCCCCGAGCTCTCGAGCTGCGTCTTCAGGCGCGCCGCAAAGTCGCCCGCCTCCTCGTCCACCAGCGCCACGTGATTGACCCGCCCCGCCCGCGATATCAGCAGGCTTGGCAGGACGGTCACGCTGATCATGAACACGGGCCCGAGGATGGTCGAGATCAGGAACCACTTCGTACGGACCTTCTCGATGAACTCGCGCCGGACGACCGCCCAGACCTTACGCATGGGCCACCTCCGCTTCGGCCGCTGCCTCGGGCCCCGCCGTGTCGAGGAAGATGCGGTTCAGGGACGGCTCGATGCGCTCGAAGCGCCGAATCCGGGCTCCCGTCTTCATCAACCGCTCCAGCACGAGCTGCGGATCCACGCCGTCCTTCAACTTCAGCTCCGCGAACAGGCCCGAGTCGTCGGCCGCGGCCACGAGGTCCGCCACGGCGCGCATGGCCTCGGCTCCCGCCGCCCCGTCCTCGAACGCCACGGCGACGTGGGTGCCGCCGTGCACGCGCTTCACCTCCGCCAGCCCGCCGTCCAGCACCTTCCGCCCGCGCGCGATGATGCACACGTGGTCGCAGATCTTCTCGGCCACGTCCATCTGGTGGGTCGAGAAGATGATCGTCTTGCCCGACCGCGAGAGGTGCACGACGATGTCCTTCAGCACCTGCTGATTGATCGGATCGAGGCCCGAGAACGGCTCGTCCAGGATCAGCAGCTCGGGCTCGTGCAGCATGGTGCCGATGAACTGGACCTTCTGCTGCATGCCCTTGGACAGCTCCTCGACTTTGCGCGCACCCCATTCGGTGAGGTCGAGGCGGCGCAGCCATTCGTCGGCGTTCGCGCCGCCCCGCGCGCGGTCGACCCCCTTCGCCTCCGCCAGGAACACGAGCATGTCCCGCACCCGCATCTTGCGGTACAGGCCGCGCTCCTCGGGCAGATAGCCGATGCGGGCGCTGTGGTGACGCCCGCCCATCCGGTCGCCGAACAACTCGATCGTCCCTTCGTCCGGGATCGTGATGTTCATGATCATGCGGATGGTGGTGGTCTTCCCGGCGCCGTTCGGCCCGAGCAGCCCGTAGATCGCGCCCCTGGGCACGCGCAGCGAGAGGTCCGCGACCGCGACGTGTCCTGCGAACCGCTTCGCGATCCCCTCGATGGCGACGACGTTGTCTGGAGTCATGGGTCGAGCAGCCGGGCCAGGGTTTCGCCGAACGCGGCCGCAGCCTCCGGGCCGCTGGCGGTGACGATCGTCCCGTCGAGCACGACGGCCTCCTCTACGAAGGTGGCACCCCCGCGTTTCAACTCCGCGATGGCGCGGTCGCTGGGGAACGTGGTTGCCCGCTTGCCGGCCAGCAGGTTGGCGCGCGCCAGCACCGGCGACGACAGGCAGATCGCGCCGACGGGCCGGTTTGCGGCGTACACGGCCCGCGCGAGCACACGCAGCGGCTCCGAATCCCAGAGGTGAGCCGGCGCGCCGGCGCCCCCGGCGACTGCGAGCGCGTCGCACGACCTCGGGGCCGCCTGGTGGACGGTGCAATCCACACCCACCTCGGCGCCGCCCATCCCCGTCGCGATGCCCCCGCGGGTCGAGGCGACGGTGACGGTCGCGCCATGCTGCTCGAGGATGCGCTTCGGCACCAGCAGCTCCTCGTCACGGAAGCGCTCCGGCGCGATCACGAAGACGACGTTCGGTGGCACGGGGGTCTCCGATGGCCGTCACCGGAGAGAGAGAATAACAGCCGCTGCGGCGGGGGGCGACTAGGACGAGATCCTGGTGCTCTCTTCCAGCGCGTTCCATCCGAGCAGGGCGCACTTGACGCGCACCGGGAACTTGGCGACGCCCGCGAGCGCGCGCGCCTCGCCGAGCGCCCGGTCCCGCGCCGCCTCGGCCGAGCCGTGCATCATCTCGCCGAACCGCGCCCCGAGCGCGCGCGCCTCGGCGACCGTCTTGCCCTTGATCAGCTGCGTCATCATGGACGCCGAGGCCTGGCTGATCGAGCAACCGCGTCCGGAGAAGCGCACGTCGGCGATCGTGTCGCCGTCCAGGAGCAGGTCCAGCTCCAGCTCGTCGCCGCAGGTCGGATTCGACAACGCTACGCGGCGGGTGTGGGCTTCGAGGCTTCCCTGGTTCCGCGGCCGCCGGTAGTGGTCCAGAATCAGTTCCTGATACAGCTCCGCGAGGCCGGATTCGTCGCGCTCAGGCATGGGCGTAGCCGAACAGCGCGCGCGCCTTCTCGAGCGCGGCGACCAGCGCGTCCACGTCCTCGCGGGTGTTGTACACGTAGAACGTCGCGCGCGCGGTGGCCGCCACGTCGAGCCGCCGCATCAGCGGCTGCGCGCAGTGGTGCCCAGCGCGGATCGCGACGCCCTCGCTGTCCACGATGGTCGCGAGGTCGTGGGGATGGATGTCGGCGAGCGTGAACGACACCACGCCGGCCCGTTCGGCGGGCCCGTACACCTTCACGCCCTCCACGGTCGCCAGCCGCTCGAGCGCGTAGCGGGCCAGCGCCCGCTCGTGCGCGGCCACCTCGTCCATCCCGAGGCCCTGCAGGTAGCGGATGGCGGCGCCCAATCCCATCGCGCCCTCCACGTTCGGCGTGCCCGCCTCGAACTTGTGCGGCAGCGGCGCGTAGGTCGCCGTCGTGTCCTGGACCGCGCGGATCATCTCGCCGCCTCCGTGATAGGGCGGCATCGCATCGAGCAGTGCCGGCTTGCCGACCAGCACCCCGATGCCCATCGGCCCGAGCATCTTGTGTCCCGAGAACGCGTAGAAGTCGCAGTCCAGCGCGGCTACGTTCACCGCGAGGTGGGGCACGGCCTGCGCGCCGTCCACCACCACCAGCGCGCCCGCATCGTGGGCGACTCGCGTCAGCGCCGCCACGGGGTTCACCGTGCCGAGGACGTTGGAGACGTGGGTGAAGGCCACGATCCGCGGCTGCCGCTCCAGCGCGCGCCGGAAATCGCCCTCGTCGACCCGGCCGTCCGCGGTCAGCTCGACCATGACCAGCCGCGCGTCGCGCGCCTCGGCCAGCAGCTGCCACGGAATCAGGTTGGAGTGGTGCTCCATGGCGGTGACGACGATCGTGTCGCCCGCGCGGACCCGCGCACGGCCCAGCGACGCCGCCACCAGATTGATCGCCTCGGTCGTACCCCGCACGAAGATGACGCCGGACGGATCGGGCGCGCCGACGAACGCCGCCACCTCCGACCGCACCGCCTCGTATGCCTCGGTGGCCCGCACCGCGAGATCGTAGGCGCCGCGGTGCACGTTCGCGTTCAGGCTGCGGTAGTAGTCCACGATCGCGTCGATGACCTGGCGCGGCTTCTGGGTCGTGGCGGCTGAGTCGAGGTAGACGAGCCGCCGGCCGTGGCTGGCCTGCTGCAGGATCGGGAAGTCGGCGCGGACGTCGCGCATTCAGGTCGCCTTCCGCGGCTCGGGGCCGCGCCGAAGCGTGATCACAAATCTGCTCAGCCGCGCGGCGCGGGCTCCGTCACGTGCCCGGCCGCCAGTCGCGCCCGCACCGCGCCGTCGAGCGCCTCGCGCAGCCCCGGGTGCCGCAGCCGCCCCAGGATCTCCGCACCGAACCCATAGGTCAGGAGGGCGCGCGCCTCGTCGGGCGCGAGGCCGCGGCTCTGCAGGTAGAACAGCTCCTTGGGATCGAGCGGCCCGAGGGTGGCGCCGTGCGTACACTTGACGTCGTCGGCGTAGATCTCGAGCTGGGGCTGGCTGTCGGCGCGGGCCTCCTCCGACAGCACCAGGTTGTGGTTCGTCTGCTTCGAGTCGGTGCGCTGCGCCCCGGGCCGCACGATGATGCGTCCGTTGAACACGCCCCGCGAACCGGCGTCGAGCACCCCGTTCATGAACTCGTGGCTGCGACAGTCGGGTTGCGCGTGATCGATCACGGTGTGGTGATCCGCGTGCTGCCGGCCCCCCAGCAGGTACAGGCCGTTGAGCAGCAGCTCGGCGCCGGGGCCGTCGAGCACATTTGTGATGTCGTGCCGCGCCAGGCCGGCGCCCAGCACCAGCGGGTGCAGCAGCAGGGTGCTGTCGCGCCCCTGCCGCGTATGGGTGCTGGCCACGTGGTACGCCCCCAGGGGCTCTTCCTGGATCCGGACCACCTCCACGTCGGCGCCGTCGCCCAGCACCAGCTCCGTGACCGCGTTGGTCCAGTAGGGCGTGTCCTCCAGGGCGACGTAGTGCTCGACCACCGTGGCCCGCGCCTGCTCGTCCGCGACCACCAACAGCCGCGGGTGGCTGACCGTCGGCTTCCCGCCGGGCGCCGACGCGAAGATCACGTGGAGCGGCTCCGCGAGCACCGCACCCCGCGTCAGGTGGACGACGGCGCCGTCCGCGATGAACGCCGTATTGAGAGCCGTGAAGCTGTTGGCCGCCGGCGCCGCGCCGCGCCCAAGATGCCGCTCCACGAACGCCGCCGCGCCCGCGGCTCCCTCGAGCAACGCCGCGAGATTGCCGACCCGCACCCCCGCCGGGAGGCCGGTGAGCGAGGAACGCTGCGCCGCGTACTTCCCGTTCACGAACACCATCCGCAGCGTCTCGCCGCCGGAGGCACCCGGACCGGCCCCGGCGCGTGCCGGCGCCGGCACGAACGCGTTCTCGACCAGGGGGGCCACGCTGGTGAAACGCCACTCCTCCTGCCGGGTGGTCGGGAAGCCCATGTCCGCGAACCGTGCGATGCCGGCCGCCCGCAGCTCGCGCAGCCACGCCGGCGCCGCCCCGCCTCCATTGGCCGCGAACGCTTCGTACTGCGCCACGTACCGCTGCACCGCGTCCGCCGCCGAATTCACGCGCTGGGTGCCCACCGGGCTAGACCGCCGCCTCGGCCCGCACCCAGTCGTAGCCGCGGGCCTCCAGCTCCAGCGCCAGCTCCTTCCCGCCCGACAGCACGATCCGCCCCGCGCTCAGCACGTGGACGAAGTCGGGTGTGATGTAATTCAGGATGCGCTGGTAGTGGGTGACCACCACGGTGGCGTTGTCCGGCCGCCGCAGCTTGTCCACCGCGCCCGCCACCGTCCGCAGCGCGTCGATGTCCAGGCCCGAATCGGTCTCGTCGAGAATCGCCAGCTTCGGCTCCAGCACCGCCATCTGCAGGATCTCGTTGCGTTTCTTTTCGCCGCCCGAAAAGCCGTCGTTCACCGGACGATTCATCAGGCCGTCGTCGGAGTCGATGGACTTCAGCTTCTCCGCCAGCAGATCGAGAAACTCCAGCGGGTCCAGCTCCGGTTGCCCCCGGTGCTTGCGGACCGCGTTGAGCGCGGAGCGCAGGAAGTACGCGTTCGTGATGCCGCGAATCGCCACCGGATACTGAAAGGCGAGGAACACTCCTTCGCGTGCCCGCTCCTCGGGATCGAGCTCGAGCAGGTCCTTCCCTTCGTAGCGGATCGAGCCGGCGGTCACCGCATAGGCCGGATGGCCGGCGAGCACCTGGGCGAGCGTGCTCTTCCCGGATCCGTTCGGCCCCATGATGGCGTGCACCTCGCCGGCGTTCACCACCAGGTCGATGCCGCGGAGGATTTCCTTGCCCTCCACCGACGCGTGAAGATCCGAGATCTCGAGCATCGGCGTCCCCGCCGCGCGCGTCATCCGACGCTCCCTTCCAGGCTGATGCCGAGCAGGCGCTGCGCCTCGACCGCGAACTCCATCGGCAGCTCGCGGAAGACTTCCTTGCAGAAGCCGTTCACGATCATGCTCGTCGCGTCCTCGGCCGACAGCCCGCGCTGCCGGCAGTAGAAGATCTGGTCCTCGCCGATCTTCGACGTGGATGCCTCGTGTTCCATGATGGCCGTGCTGTTGCGTACGTCGATGTACGGGAAGGTGTGCGCGCCGCACTGGTCGCCGATCAGCATCGAGTCGCACTGCGAGTAGTTCCGCGCGCCGGTCGCACCCTTGAGGATCTTCACCTGGCCGCGATACGTGTTCTGCCCGCGTCCCGCGGAGATGCCCTTCGAGACGATCGTGCTGCGCGTGTTCTTCCCGATGTGAATCATCTTCGTCCCGGTGTCCGCCTGCTGGCGGTGGTTAGTCACGGCCACCGAGTAGAATTCGCCGATCGAGTTGTCGCCCTGCAGCAGGCACCCCGGATACTTCCAGGTGATCGCCGACCCCGTCTCCACCTGGGTCCACGAGATCTTGGAGTTCCGTCCGGCGCACTTGCCCCGCTTGGTCACGAAGTTGTAGATGCCCCCGCGCCCCTCTTCGTCACCCGGATACCAGTTCTGCACCGTCGAGTACTTGATCTGCGCGTCGTCGAGCGCGATCAACTCGACCACGGCGGCGTGCAGCTGGTTCGTGTCGCGCATCGGGGCCGAGCACCCCTCGAGGTAGCTGACGTAGCTCCCCTCGTCCGCGATGATCAGCGTGCGCTCGAACTGGCCCGAGGCCGCCGCGTTGATGCGGAAATACGTGGACAGCTCCAGCGGACAGCGCACGCCCTTCGGGATGTACGCGAAGGAGCCGTCGCTGAACACCGCGGAGTTCAGCGCGGCGAAGTAGTTGTCGTTGTGCGGCACCACGGTGCCGAGGTAGCGCTCGATAAGATCCGGATGCTCGCGCACCGCCTCGGAGAACGCGCCGAAGATGATGCCCTGCTGGGCCAGCGTCTCCTTGAACGTGGTGGCCACCGACACGCTGTCGAACACGGCATCGACCGCCACGCCGGCGAGCCGCTTCTGCTCGGCCAGTGGAATGCCCAGCTTGTCGAACGTCTCCAGCAGCTTGGGGTCCACCTGCTCCAGGCTGTCGAGCGACTTGGCCTGCTTGGGCGCCGCGTAGTAGACGATGGACTGGTAGTCGATGGGCGGGTACTTCACGTTCGCCCACGTCGGCTCCTTCATCGTCATCCACTGCCGGAACGCCTTGAGCCGCCACTCCAGCATGAAGGCGGGCTCGCCCTTCTTGGTGGAAATGAGCCGGATGATATCCTCGTTGAGCCCCGCCGGGACGTTGTCCGATTCGATGTCGGTGACGAACCCGTACTTGTAGGGCTGCAGGACCTGGGCTTCGATGGAGGAGGTCATGGCTGCTCCCGTCGTGCCTCGACGCCCTCGGACCCGTCGCCGCCTCTCAGATCCGGCGTGATCGAGTACTCGCAGGCATTCGAGCCCTCCGTGATGTGCGTACGGCGCTCGACCTGCGCGGCCAACACCTCGGTCAGGAACCGCCGCTCCGCGGCGCAGACCTCGGGATACCGCTCGGCCACCGCCCGAATGGCGCAGTTGTGTTCCGCCAGGCGAATGGTGCCGTCCGCCGTGTTCCATTCCGCCATGTAGCCCTCTTCCGACAGCATCCGCACCAGCCGCTGCAGCCGCACCTCGACGGGCTGGTCGGCCAGCTCGCCCTTGAGCGCCTCGGCCCGTGCGCGGAACTGGTCGACGAACAGCCGATTGATCTCCCCGCGCCCGGCCCGTTCCTCGATGTGCTGCAGCAGTCCCTTCAGCGCATCTTCGTACCGGTTGGGGAACAGGCTCTCCCCACGCGGCGTGAGCCGATAGACGTAGGCGGGGGCGCCCAATCCGCGTTGCTCACGGCCATAGCCAATGCACCCGTCGAGTTCCAACTCCTTGAGATGCCGGCGTACGGCATTCGCCGATACCCCGAACTCGATGCTAAGCTCTTTCGCTGTAACCGGTTGCGATCGCTTGATCCGCAGCAGTATCCACGCCCGCAGACCGCGATGGCCGGGGATGGACGGTGCCGGTGTCGAGAATGTCATCGAGCGGTTTCCTCACTTCGCCAATGTTTTTGTTGGCGAAGTAAGATTACCCTAGAAGAGGAAGGACCGCAACGCCGCGGCCGACGCCGGGCCGAGCCCGGCGAGGACGTCGGCGAGCGTGATCGAGGCGTTGCGGTGTTGGACCGCGAGCGTAAGCAGCGCGTCCCGGAACCGGGCGTCCCCCGCGGCCCGGCGCGCGGCCTCGATGGCGGCCACGCCCTTGGTCCGCAGCAGCTCGTCAGTAGAGGCGGAGACCGGCGCGGCGCCGAGCGGCAAGTCGACCTCACGCGGCAGGGCGTGCCACGCGCTGTCGGCTTCTCCGACCAGGCGCTGGCGCACGGAATCGCCCTCCACCACGCCCCGGATCGCCACCCCTGCCCAGGCTGGAATGGCCTCCGTGATCCAAGCCGATCCCGGACCCGCGGCCGCTGCCGAGTTCCCCCACCAGGTCCGCGCGAGCTCGCGCGTGATCTCCCCCGTGCGTAGGCGGAACGCCGCAGCGTAGGTGGTATCGGTTCCGAACGTGGCCAGTCGCCCGACCAGGAGCAGGCCCGCGAAGCCGCGATCAACGGGAATGCCGGTCTCCACTACGTTGATCTCGTCCATCGGCAGGCGCCCGAACGCCCGAGAGCAGAAGTCCCACGCCGTGCGGACCACAGCGGCAAGCGAGTCGATCGCGGTGCTCGAAGAAGAGTCCTCCGGGCTCAGCCACACCGAGACGCCGATGCCACCCTCGGGTCTCGTCACGATCCGGTACGGGCCCAGCGCGAACGCGGCTCCGGACGCCGCGACCTGGTCCGCGCTCCAGGTCAGGTGACGCCGTCCCAGGGCAGTGCCGTCCGACGTCAGCCGGCCCGCCGCCACGGCCCGCCACTCGTCAGGCAGGTCGAAGCTGAGAGTGACGCTGGCGCGCGGCGTCCGCACGAACTGGAACGCCGAGTCCAGGGAGGGCTGGACCCGTGGCAGCCAGTCGACGGTGGCGAAGGCGCCCGCCGCCGTCAGTTGCATCAGACCAGCCGGGAGCGCGTGATCCCCGGCCGAGACGTGGAAGAAGACGGTCAGAACGGCGCCTCCCTGTGGCGGCGCGGCGTCCGGCAGCCGAACCCACGAAATGCTGCCGGAAGTCCGCGAAGCCAGCAGCGCGGTGTCGCCGCGGATGCTGTCGACCGCGAAAGCCGGCCACACCCAGACGGCCACCGAATCCGCCGGCGAGGCTCCCCAGTTGACCAGGTTGACCTTCACGGCGAAGTCCGCTCGCACCTCGTCCGCGTCGTAACGCACCAGGGCATCGTAGGCGACTGCCTGCCACGCGGTGCGCGGCACCACGCCGGCGAGCGCGACGCTCTCGGCCGGGGCAGGAGGAGGGGTTGGCCCGTAGGGAGCGCCGCCGCGGATCCTGAGGCCGGCCACCACCCGCCGGTACCCGGCTTCGATGGAGTCCCGGGGCAGCCCGCGCGGATACCGGAGCTGCAACACGATGAGGTCGCCCCCGCGGGCGATCGCGTACTCCTCGACGTCCAGGACGACGTGGTCGATTGCGCCGCTGAACAGCGTCCGCATGGCCGGCAGGCCGGCGACGGTGACGGAATCGCTGGCCTCGAGCGCGAAGCTGCGTCCCAGGCGGCGTCGCCAGGTGGATTCCAGGCGGCTCTCGACCAGTTGTCGCAGCGGGATCTGGCCTGGGAACGTCGCCAGGATCAGGGCCCCCCACAGTTGGTCGCGGAGCGGGGCGGCTCGCGGATGGAAGATCACCGTGGTGGTTTGCGGCCCGACTCCAGGCTCGAATACCCAGTCGGGGAAGGGGCGTGGGAGCGAAACCCCGTACGCCTCGTTCGCGTAGACGGGGGCGTCGAGCGTGGCCGTGTCCTGCGGGGTCGGAAGGCCGGCAAGGAAGGCCAGTACCATCCCGAGCATGGCTCGATCCTACAAGTCGGACGAAAAGCGCGCTACATTGGCCGGGCCCATGTTCCTGCTCCTACCCTTCGCGCTCGGCATCGCCGTCGGGGTCCTCTACTGTGCCCCCGTCGGGCCGGTGAATCTGGAGATCGTCCGACGCGGCCTGTCGGTCGGCTTTCTCGCCGCCTTCCTGGTCGCCCTCGGCTCGGTCATCGGCGACTCGTTCTGGGCCGCGGTCGGCATCCTGGGCTCGGGCCTGCTGATGGAGTCGCTGCCGCTGCGGGTGACCATCGGCTTCATCGGCGTGCTGATCCTGTTGTACCTGTCCTGGAGCGCCTTCCGCGCGTCGGCGCAGAACCCCGATTACCACCTGTCCGATCCCCCCCGCAAGCGGGTCGGCTTCGCCGTCGGGGTCGCCCTCTCCATGGCGAACCCGTTCGCGGTCTTCTTCTGGCTGTGGCTGGCGGCGTCGGGCGCCATGGCCTCCGCCGGCGTGGACAGCGCTCACCACGTGGCCCGGGTGTGGTTCTTCACGGGGCTGGTGACCGGTGCCATCCTGTACGGCGTGATCCTGTCCGGCATCGTGGCGTGGAGCCGGCGGTTCATCTCGGCGCGCATGATGCGGATCATCAACGTCGGCGCCGCGATCGGCCTCCTGGCGCTGGCGATCGTCATGACCCTCCGGATTCTCCGCCTCATCAGAACGATGTGACCCCACCGGCCGTGGCACCCGCCGCCCCTTTCCCCGCACCGCTCCTCACGCTGAGCGCCGTCACGAAGCGGTTTCCGGGGGTCGTGGCGCTGGACGCCGTGGATCTCGATGTGCACGCCGGCCGGGTGCACGCGCTGGTCGGCGAAAACGGCGCGGGCAAGTCCACGCTGCTCCGGATCGTCGCCGGCGCGGCCCGGCCCGATGCCGGGCGCATCGCGCTGGACGGCAAGCCGGTGGCCTTTGCGGCGCCCGGCGACGCGCTCCGTGCCGGGATCACCGTGATCTACCAGGAGCTGTCGCTCGTTCCCCAGCTCGGTGCCGCGGCCAACATCTTTCTCGGTATGGAACCGGCCCGGCACGGGGTGCTGGACCGCCCCGCCGCGGCCACGCGCGCCCGCGAAGCCCTGCAGGCCCTGGGTGCCGATTTCGATCCGGAAACGCCGGCGGGCGAGTTGTCCGTGGCCGAGCAGCAACTGGTCGAGCTGGCTCGTGCGCTGGCGCGCGACGCGCAGCTGATCGCCCTGGACGAGCCAACCGCCGCGCTCTCGCACCTCGAGACCGCGCGGCTCTTCGAACAGATCCGACGCCTCTGTGCGCGCGGCATCGCCGTCATCTTCGTTTCGCACCGGCTCGAGGAAGTTCGACGCATCGCCGACGAGATCACGGTGCTGCGCGACGGCCGCCGGGTGTTCACCGGGCTCGCGACCGAGGTGGATGACGCCGGCGTGATTCGCTACATGGTGGGCCGGGACGTCGAGTACGCCCGGCTTCCTTCCGCCGCGCCCGCTGCTGGAGAGCCCCTGCTCGAAGTGCGGGGCCTGGGCAAGGGCCGCAGCTTCGCCGACGTCGGCCTGGTCGTGCGCCACGGCGAAATCGTCGGCCTGGCCGGCCTCGTCGGCGCGGGACGGACGGCCCTGGCCCGCTGCATTGCCGGCGCCGATCCGCATCACACCGGAACCATGACGCTGGCCGGGAAGTCGTTCCGGCCGGCCTCCCCCCGCGACGCCATCGCCCGCGGCGTCGTCTACCTGCCCGAAGACCGAAAGACGCAGGGACTCGTGCTCGGCATGAGTGTCAAGGAGAACGTGACCCTCGCGACGCTGGAGACGTTCTCGCGCTATGGGGTCATCCGGCCGCCGGCCGAGCGCGAGGCCGCCGCCCGGCAGACCGCCGCCGTGGAGTTGCGTCCGCCCGACATCGAGCGCGAGGCGGGAACGCTGTCGGGCGGCAACCAGCAAAAGGTCGTTATCGCCAAGTGGCTGCTGGCCGACGCCGATTTGCTGATGTTCGACGAGCCCACCCGAGGGGTGGATGTCGCGACCAAGGCCGAGCTGCACCACCTGATCCGGGCGCTCGCCGACGCCGGCAAGGCCGTGCTGGTGATTTCGTCGGAGCTGCCCGAAATCCTCGCGCTCGCCGATCGGATCGTGGTGATGCGGGAGGGCAGGGTGGCCGGCGAGCTCGCCGGCGACACCGCCACCGCGGAGCAGGTGCTGGCCCTCGCGCTGCCGGCGTCCCACGCCGCATGAAGGCGCCGCGCGCGGCCCGGTTCGGCGTGCCGCTGGCCCTGGCGGCGCTCGTGCTCGTGGCGGGCATGCTGATACCGGGCTTCATGAGCCGCGCGAATCTCACCACCATCCTGCTGCACGTTTCGATCAACGGCATCATCGCGCTCGGCTCGACGTTCGTCATCATCACGGCCGGCATTGATCTGTCGGTCGGATCCGTCGTCGGGCTGGCCGGCGTGCTCGCCGCCACGACGCTCACGAGCGGTGAAGTCCTGAAGCTGCTCGGCCCGGCCGGAGCGGCTCTGGCCGCCGGCATCGTGGGCATCGCCGCCGGGGCCGCCGTCGGTCTGCTGAACGGCGGGATCGTCTCGCGGCTCGGCGTCGCGCCGTTCATCGTCACCCTGGCCACGATGACTGCGGCCCGCGGGGCGGCCCGCCTCGTGACCGGGGGCGTGCCGGTCGGCTTCCCCGACCCCGGAGACCCGCTGTACGGCGGCAAGGTCGCGGCCCTCGACGCCCTTCACGTCGTCGGGGGAGGACGCATCCCCGTGCCCGGGCTGCCAACCGGCTTCCCTGTTCCGGCCCTGGTCATGCTCGCCCTGGTCTGCGTGGGAGCGTTCGTGCTGGTGCGGACGAGGTTCGGTCGTCACGTCTATGCCGTCGGCGGCAACGAGGAAGCCTCGCGACTGTCCGGCGTCGCCGTCGCCAGGGTCAAGCTGGCGACCTACGCGATCTCCGGCGGCTGCGCCGGCCTGGCCGCCGTGTTGCTCGTGGGACAGCTACGCAGCGGCGGGCCGGACGCCGGCATGCTGTACGAGCTCAATGCCATCGCGGCCGCCGTGATCGGAGGAACGTCGTTGTTCGGTGGCATCGGCACCGCATGGGGGGCGCTGACCGGCGCGCTGCTCATCGGCGTCCTCAATAACGGACTCGACCTCCTCGGCGTGCAGTCGTTCTGGCAGGAGATCGCCAAGGGCGTGATCATCCTCCTGGCGGTGCTGTTCGACGTGTGGATGAAACGCGCGGACGCACGCCGACGCGCGCGTGCCGGACGGAACTAGACAACGCATCCTGAGGAGTTTCCGATGCCGCGACGACTGACGCAGGCGGTAGTGGCGGGGTTGGCCGGGTTGCTCGTGAGCGCCACGCTGCGCGCCCAGGATCTTCCAATCCGGCGCTGGCTGGTCCGCGGCCCCATCAAGGTGACGGCCGGCCCCTTGCACGACGAGTTGGGCGGCGAAGCCGCCGTGCTCCCCGACTCCGGCGACAGCGTTGCCGGCGGTGCCTTCGTGCCGGTGGATGCGGATTCCCTGGGCGGCATAGATCTCAATCGCGTGCTCACCGGGCCGACCGACGAGTCCGCCGCGTACGCTCACGCTTACGTCCTGTCCCCCAACGACCGCACTGTCCTGCTCGTCATGGACAGCGACGACGACCTGGTCGCGTGGCTCAACGGCCAGCGCGTGTGGGCACATGTCATCGCACGCGGCATGACGACCGGGGGCGACACGGTGGCCGTCCGCCTGGCCGCCGGCTGGAACAGCCTGCTGCTCAAGGCCGTGAACCGCAGCGGTGGGTTCGGCGTGCTCGGGCGGCTGGCGCGTGCGCCGGGAGAGCCGGGCCTCGACGGCATCCGCTGGCAGATGCGCCGTCCCTCGGAGGTTCGCGCGCACAACTACCCGGCGTCGGTCGTGACCGCTTCCTCGCTCCGATCGACCGAACCGCCGCTGTGGACCCGCGACCGCCTGGAGGTGCCCGCCACGTTCGCGGTCACCGTGTGGGGGCGGGACAGTCTGCCTGGCGCCGTGACGCGAGTGACGCAGGACTCCTCGAGCTGGGCCGCAGAATCGCTGACGGTGCTCCCGCCCGGCACACCTCGAACCCTGCACCTCCGGACCCGCTTCGACGACCTGCGGAGTGCGGCCCTGGGGGCCTCCCCGCTCGCCGTGAGCGTGACGTCGGCCGGCGTAATGCGACGGGCGGCGCTGCCGGTAGACCCCGACTGGCTGCTCAGGGTCTGGGGCGGACGCCTCGCGACCGGGACCTGGGTGACGGATTCCTCCGCCGCGGGCAGGCACGCGCAGGTACGGTTGGTGGTGCCCCGGGCGCTCGCTGATCGCGCCGTGGATCTGCTGGTGGCCGAGTTCGGTCCGCGCGCCCGCTACCTGGTCAACGGCTCCGCCGGCGCGTGGCGCGACGGTGCGCTCCAACTGTGCGCGCCGTGCCGCGCAGGAGACACCATCGCCGTTGCGATTCAACTCGAGCCCGGCCGGCCCTGGTGGACCTTCCCCGACGCGCAGGTGCGCGACATCGGGTACGCGGAGTTCGCAGACGGCTACGGCTACGCGCAGCAGTTGACCGGGAAGGCTCCCGCCATCGCGCCTCCGGACGCCCGCGAATGGCTGACGGCGATCGAGCACGGCGATGGCAGTGCGTACGCGAGCCTGGTGCAACGCTACGGCGCCGCGTACGCGCCGCTCGCCGCGCAGATCCGCCAAGACACGCTGCACCTCGTGGGCAACTCCCACATTGATGCGGCGTGGCTCTGGCCGTGGAGCGAGACCTCCACGGACGTCATTCCCAACACGTGGCGCACGTCGCTCAAGCTCGCGGCGATGTTCCCCGGCTACGTCTTCGCCGGGAGTGCGGCGGCGTACTACGACGCGATGGACCGTCTGTATCCCACGCTCGCTGATTCCCTGCGCGCCGCGGTGAGTGCGGGCCAGTGGGCCATCGTCGGCGGATGGTGGGTGGAGCCGGATCAGAACATCCCGTCCGGGGAGTCGCTCGCACGCCAGGGACTCTACGGGCAGCGCTATTTCCAGCGCCGCTATGGCCACCGCGCCCGGGTCGGCTGGACGCCGGATTCCTTCGGGTATCCCTGGACGCTGCCGCAGATCTACCGGCAGGCGGGACTCGACTACTTCGTCACCCAGAAGATCCGCTGGAACGACTCGACCCAGTTGCCGTACGACGCGTTCTGGTGGGAAGGTCGCGACGGCACGCGCCTGTTCACCTACAATCCGTTCGGATACGACCACGATCTCGCGCCGGGGCAGCTGATCAAGGATCGGCTCGACGACGTGCGCCGCAACGCGGGCATCCATCAGCAGATCGTGCTGTACGGCGTGGGCGATCACGGCGGCGGACCGACGATCGAGATGCTGGAGCGCGCCGAGCGGCTGCGCCGGGTGCCGACGTTCCCGGTCATGCGTTACGACGACCCCGACCACGCGCTGGCGGCGGTTCGCGGCTCACAGCCCGACTCGACGTTCCCCGTGTGGCGGGACGAGCTGTATCTCGAGAAGCACCGGGGTACCTATACCACCCAGGCGCGCCAGAAGTGGTCGGCCCGTCACAGCGAGACCCTGCTCCGGACGACCGAGGCGCTGGCGGCGGTCGACACCGCCGCGTACCCGCGGGCGGCGCTGGAGGGCGTCTGGCGCCGGGTGCTGTTCAACGAATTTCACGACATCCTGCCGGGCTCCGGCATCCACCAGATTTACCTGGACGCGAACGCGCAGTACGACAGCGCGTGGGCCGCGCTCGACTCCCTGAGCGGCCGGGCCTTCGCGGACCTGCGCTCGCGGATGGACACGCGCGGCGCGCCGCGCGGCATGGTCCCCGTCGTCGCCTTCAACGCCCTGACCTGGCCGCGCACGGCGCCCGTGCGCGTGGCCCTGGACGGCGGCGACACCGTCACCCTCCTCGCCCGCGACGTACCCGCCCTGGGAGCCCGCGTCTATTTCCTGCGACCGCACTCCGGCACGATCGAGAGCCGCCTTCCGGCCCCCACCGTGGGCCCCACGTGGCTCGAGAACGCCTACCTCCGGGTCGAGTTGGATACCGCGACGGGCGCTGTCACGCGCGTCCTAGACAAGCGCCATCACCGCGAGGCGCTCGCTCCGGGTGGCCGCGCCAATGTCTTCCAGGTCTTCGGCGACGTGCCTCGCGAATGGGACGCATGGGACATCGGCTACACCGGCGAGCAGTGGGAGGTTGCCACCACGGGCGACATCGAGCGCCATGCCGGCCCGGATCACGCGCGCATCAGCTTCACGCGGCGCTGGGGCGCCTCGACCTTCCACCAGACGCTCGTCCTCGGCCGGGAAACGCCGTACCTCGACGTAGTGAACGACGTGGAGTGGCACGAGACGCACAAGTTGCTCAAGGTCGCCTTCGCACTGGGGACGAGTCCCGACTCGGCCACGTACGAGATCCCCTACGGCACCATCGGTCGCTCCTGCCGGCCGCGGACCCAGGCGGAGCGGGCCAAGTACGAGGTGTCGGGCCAGCGCTGGGCCGACTTGTCGGACTCGAGCTACGGCGTCAGCATCCTCAACGACTCCAAGTACGGATGGGACTGTCACGGCAACGTGCTGAGGCTGTCGCTGCTGCGCTCGCCGCTCTGGCCCGACTCGCTGGCCGACCGCGGACACCACCACTTCCGGTTCGCGATCTTCCCGCACGCCGGCGACTGGCGGACCGCCCGCACCGAGCGGCTCGCGGCGGAGTACAACACGCCAGTGCTGGCCGAGCGCGACGCGCCCCATGCGGGCCCGCTGGGGCGCAGCATGACGTTCGCCGCGGTGGATGCCGCCGATGTGGAGTTGACCTGGGTCAAGCGCGCTGAAGACACCGACGCGCTGGTCTTGCGCCTGGTCGAATGGTCGGGCCGGCCGGCGGTCGCGACCGTGACGCTCCGCCCGGTCGTCCGTTCCGCGCACCGGTCCAACTTCCTCGAAGATCCCGGGGACCCGCTCCCCGTGACCGCGCACACCGTGCGCGTGGCGCTGCGGCCGTTCGAGATCGCCACCGTCGTCGTGGAGACCATGCAATGACCACAGGAGGCCACGCCCTGCTCCGCCGCCCTGCCGTTCGGTCCGTTGGCCGTTGGTTGCTCGCCGGCCTGGCGGGGCTGGCAGCCGCTTCCGCCGCCGGCTGCGCGAAGAGGGCGGCACACACCCGGCCGCAGGTCGGCGTCACGCTCCTCACCGAGGCCCACGTCTTCTACCAGGATCTGAAGAAGGGGCTGCTCAAGGCCGCGGACAGCCTGGGCCTCGATCTCCACGTCGTCGCCGGTGAATGGGACCTGGCCCGGCAGACGGCCCAGGTGGAGAACTTCGTCACCCAGAAGATGGATGCCATCATCATCGCGCCCGTGGATTCGCGCGGCATCGTCTCCGCCGTAGAGGAGGCGAACCGCGCCGGGATCCCGGTGTTCACCGCCGACATCGCTTCGGCGGGCGGGCACGTCACCGCGCACGTCGCATCGGACAACCAGCAGGGTGGACGACTGGTAGGCGAGTTCCTCGCGGCGCAGCTCAAGGGCAAGGGCGACGTAGCCATCCTCGACCAGCCGACGCTGGTCAGCGTGATCGACCGCGTGAAGGGATTCCGGGACGCGATCAGCCGCTATCCGGGCCTCCACATCGTCGCCGCGCCCGCCGTGGAGCGCGGTCTGCGGGACGTCGCCAAGAACAAGATGGACAACCTGCTGCAGTCGCACCCCGCCCTGGTCGGAGTATTCGGCAGCAACGACGACTGCGCCCTGGGCGCCCTGGCGTCGGTGCGGGCGGCCGGTCGAAGCAACATTGTGATCGTGGGCTTCGATGCGATTCCGGAGGCGCGGGCCGCGATCAGCGAAGGGTCTCCGCTCAAAGCCGATGCGATCCAGTACCCCGAAGTCATCGGCCGAAGGACGATGGAGACCGTCTATCGCGCCTTGCACGGCGAGTCCGTGCCGCCGCTGGTCGCCGTCCCGGTCGGGATCGTGGATCGCGACTCCCTCGCACGTCAGGCCACGTCCCCGAGAGGCGCCGCGGCCCACTAGCCGGACGAGGGCAGATCAGGTCGGCCGGTCGCCCGGCTCGCCGGGGGACGCTTGTCCCGGAATCCCTGCGGTCCTACATTGGATTCCATGACAGGGGTGCCCGCCTCGGCGGGCTGAGATCAGACCCTTTGAACCTGACCCGGTTCAGACCGGCGTAGGGAGTCACCTCCAGGTCAAAGACGCTTCCCTCGGGGCCCCTGCCCGACGCGGGAGGCGTTTTGCTTTGGCCGCACGGGAGCACGCCATGAGCGCCTGCGTCACCCAGATGTTCCATGCCCGCCGTGGCGAGACCACGGACGCGATGCGCCGTGTGGCGGAGCGCGAGGGTCTCGACCCGGAGACGATCCGCAGCGAGGTGGCCCGAGGCCGCCTGATCATCCCCGCGAACGTGCACCACTTGGCCGGACGTCTCGACCCGATGGGCATCGGCACCGTGGCGGGGGTCAAGATCAACGCCAACATCGGCAACTCGGCCGTGACCTCCGACGTGGACGGCGAGCTGGAGAAGCTGCACTTCGCCGTGCATTTCGGCGCCGACACCGTAATGGACCTCTCGACGGGTGGCGGCATCGACGAGATCCGCGAAGCGATCATCGCGGCGAGCCCGGTGCCGATCGGCACGGTGCCGATCTACCAGGTGATCCAGCAGGTGGACGACGTCGCGGACATCACGCCGCAGATGCTGCTCGACAACATCGAGCACCAGGCCCGGCAGGGCGTCGACTACGTCACCGTCCACTGCGGCATCCTGCGGGAGCACCTCGGCCTCGCGCTCGGGCGCGTCACCGGCATCGTCAGCCGCGGCGGCTCCCTGCTGGCGGCGTGGATGATGCAGCGCCGCGAGCAGAACCCCCTCTACACCCATTTCGCCGAGCTGCTCGAGATCGCCCGCGCCCACGACGTCTCGCTCTCGCTGGGCGACGGCCTGAGGCCGGGATCGCTCGCCGACGCGTCGGACCGGGCGCAGTTCGCCGAACTGGAGGTGCTGGGCCAGCTGACCTCCCGCGCCTGGGAGCGCGACGTCCAGGTGATGATCGAGGGTCCCGGGCACATTCCGATGCAGCAGATCGAGATGAACGTCCGGAAGGAGCAGGAGATCTGCCACGAGGCGCCGTTCTACACCCTCGGCCCGCTGGTGACCGACATCGCACCGGGCTACGATCACATCACCAGTGCCATCGGGGCCGCGATGATCGGCTGGTTCGGGGCGTCCATGCTCTGCTACGTCACCCCCAAGGAGCACCTCGGCCTGCCCAATGCCGACGACGTGCGCGAGGGAGTGATCGCCTACAAGATCGCCGCGCACGCCGCCGACATCGCCCGCGGCCGCAAGGGCTCCCGGGATCGCGACGACGCCCTGAGCCGGGCGCGGTTCGCGTTCGACTGGAACGAGCAGTTCCGTCTCTCGCTCGATCCGGATCGGGCGCGGGCGTACCACGACGAGACGCTTCCGGCCGAGTACTTCAAGTCGGCCGAGTTCTGCTCCATGTGCGGACCGAAGTTCTGCTCGATGCACATCACTCGCACGATCCAGGAGTCTCTCGCACACACGCAGGGAGATCAGGCCGCCGGACCGGCGCCGGCGCCCCTGGTGACCGCCCGGTGACGGCGCCCGCGTAACATGGCTCTGCGGGGGGCGACTCCTCGCGCAACCCGCAAGCGAAGCGAACGAGAACCCTCCCGGTCTGAACGGGAGGGTTTTCGCTTGGTCCCGCCTTGCGGCACGAGGCCTCGCCGGGCTGCGGCAGCGCGCGCTCCACACTTGACAGCGTGCGCAGGGCGGCCTCAATTTCGGCCAAAGTCATCAGGATTCGTCTGACCGCCTGGGCCGAGGAGCTGGGCATGCCGTATGTGATTGCGGAACCGTGCATCGGAGTGAAGGACCGCGCCTGCGTCGAGGTGTGTCCGGTCGACTGCATCTACGAAGACGACCTGATGCTGTACATTCACCCCGACGAGTGCATCGACTGCGGGGCCTGCGAGCCGGAGTGTCCGGTGACCGCGATCTTCCCCGAAGAGGACGTGCCACCGCAGTGGAAGGACTTCATCGCGAAGAACCGGGACGTCTTCAATAGCCCGACGCCGCCGGGCAAGCCACAGAAGAAGACGAGCTGACGTCGCCCCAACGATGAAGCCCCGAGGCTCAAGTGCCTCGGGGCTTCGGCTTTTCGTCGCCCGCCACTTCGCTCAGGGCCTGGGCAACGCCTCGAGGAACTCCGCGATCACCCGGGTGACCGCGGTGGGCGCCTCCAGCGGAGCCAGGTGTCCGGCACCGGCAATCGTGGTCAGCGTCGCCGAAGGGATGGCCGAGGCCATGGCCCGCGCCGTGGCCGGCGGAGTGACCTCGTCCTCCGCCCCGACGACGACGAGCGTCGGGACGTCGATGCCTGGCAGCAGCGCCGTTGAATCCGGACGATCGCGCATCGCGCTCAGCGCTCCCACGAGCCCGGCGACCGGCGTCCGCGCGACCATCGTCATCACCTGCTCGACGATGTTGGGCTGCGTCTGCTGGGTGGACCGCCCCAGCAGCCTGGGCACGAGGCGCTCAGCAACCGCGGCCGCGCCCCGGGACCGGGCCAGCTCGATCATCTCGTCCCTCGCCTGGCGCTGGGCGGGCCCGTCCGCGTCCGCGCGCGAATCGATGAGCACGAGGCCCATGAAGCGCTGGCGATGGCGGCGCAGCATCTCGAACGCGACATACCCCCCCATCGAGAGCCCCACGACCACCGCCCGCTCGACGTGGAGTCGATCGAGCAGCCGCGCCAGATCGTCGGCGTAGCTCGCCATCGAGTAGCCGCTCGCCGGCGCGTCCGAGGCCCCCGCGCCGCGGAGGTCGGGCGCGATGCGGCGCCAGCGCGCCAGGGTGGCCACCTGGTGGGCCCACATCGAGTGGTCGAGGGGGAAACCATGCACCAGCAGGAGCGCGGGTCCGTCGCCCCGGACATCGACGGCCAAGGTCACGTCACCGACATCGTGGCGCGCCATCTCACCGGGCCGCGCCGTGGGGCGTGCGCCAAAGACCGCCGCAACCTCCGGAGGCATCGGCGTCGAGTTCCCCGCCTCGTCGATCATCACCAACAGGATCTGGAGCTCCGCGACCAGCGCATCGTCCCTGATCCGCGTGGCTCGCTGCCGCATCTCCAGCGAGCTGCCGCCCACCTTCTGCACTTCGGAATCCACGCGCAGCACGTCGCCCGGAAAGGCCGGCGCCTGGTAGTCCACTGTCGCCCGGCGGACCGCTGGCCAGACTCCATGGCGACGAAACACGTCCTGCCCCGGGCCCCTTGCCAGCGCATCCCACCGGGCGCGCTCGAACAGCAGCAGGTAGGCGGCCTGGTTCATGTGACCGTACGCGTCGCACTCGTACGGATAGACCGTTACCTCGACCGAAGGAAGTCCGTTCACCGGGTCGTCTGGGTTGATGGTGGTCGCAAGCGAACCAGTCCGGAAGCGCAACATCCTATCCTAGCTTGGCATGTCGTCGCAACGAGGCGAGCCGCCGCCCCGCCCGTGAGCCGGCCGCGCACCAGTCCCCCTCAAGCGTCAGGATGGGACGGCGCTCCAGTCCGGCGTGCCCGGCGCCGAACGAGATGTTGCCGTCTCGCGGAACGTCACGACAACGACTCATATGTTGCGTGACACCGTCGTGATAGTTTAATGATAGGGTCGCAATATCTACATGAACTTCTGCACGAATCAACGACAATCAACACATTGATGTTGAATGTTTTGGTCACTTTTCTGTTGAGAGGTGGATAACTCGGGTTGCCGGCAGTTGCGCCACCCTCGGACTGCGGCCAAGCTTCACCGTCATGGTGCGGACCTCCAATCGGCGCCTTCCTCAGCGCTACGTGCGCAGCAACGAGGAGTTCGCAGCGCTGATGCGCCGGGTGAGGCGCGAGCCACTCGTCGCGATGGACACGGAGGCGGCGAGCTTCCATCGCCACATCGACCGCATCTACCTCATTCAGCTTTCGAGCCATAGCGAGACCGCGGTCGTCGACCCGCTGACCGTGACCGACGTGTCGGGGCTGGGCACCCTGCTCGCGGATCCGGCGGTCGAGGTCGTATTCCACGATGGCGACTACGACCTCCGGATCCTCGATCGGGACTACGGCTTCCACGCGCGGCGCCTGTTCGACACCCGCATCGCGGCGCACCTGCTGGGCGAGCCGGCCGTCGGCCTTGCGGCGCTGCTCGAGAAGCACGTCGGCGTCACCCTCGACAAGAAATACCAGCGCGCCGACTGGTCCCGCCGGCCCCTTCCCTCCGAGATGCTGGAGTACGCGGCGACTGACACCTGCTATCTGCTCGCGCTGCGGGAGCGGCTCCGCGCGGAGCTCGAGAAGCTGGGCCGACTCTCGTGGGCCGAAGAGGAGTTCCGTCGCCTGGAGGGCGTGCGCTGGACGCCTGGGGAGACCAACGGGGGCGCCTTCCTGCGCATCAAGGGCGCGCGGGCCCTGAACCGGCGGGGCCTCGCGGTGCTGCGGGAGCTCGTGCCGTGGAGGGAGGCCATCGCGGCTGACCTGGACCGCGCCAGCTTCCGGGTCGTCTCGAACGAGGCGTTGTTGGCGCTGAGCGCCTCGCCGCCGCGCACCAGCGAGGAGCTGGCCAAGGTGCGCGGGCTCTCGCCGCGTCTGGTAACCGAGCGTGGACCCTCGCTTCTGGACGTGATCCAGCGCGGTCTCACCGTGCCGGAGAAGGACCTCCCGCGGTTCCCGCGCTCCGAGCGCCGGCTCGCCGACCCGGCGTTCGACCTGGCGGTGGAGCGGCTCAAGCGGGCCCGCAACGAGATGGCCGAACGACTCCACTTGGAGCCCGGCGTGCTGTGCCCCAAGGGCACGCTCGAAGCGGTCGCCCGCGCCCGGCCCAAGAAAGCCGGCGCGCTCGGCGACATTCCCGAGCTCCGGAAGTGGCAGGCCGAATTGCTGGGAGAGCGATTCCTCGAGGCGCTGGCGGGTTAGCCCCAGAGCAGCGAACGAACGCGGGGATCCATTTTCTCGGGTGTCCAGTACGGTTCCCAGACCAGCTCGACATTCACCTTCGTCACGCCATCCAGCTTCTCCAGCACGCCGTGGGCTTCGGAGAGCATCTCGGGCCCGACCGGGCATCCGGGCGAGGTCAGCGTCATCTCCACATGAACCTCGCCGCCGTCCCCCACCTCGATCTCGTACACCAGCCCGAGATCGATGACGTTGAGGTTCAACTCCGGGTCCTTGACGGCGCGAAGTGCGTCGCGAGCCTGCTCGACGGTCACCATGCTCGAACTCCTGGGTGGATGCTGCAACGTAGCCTCTCGTCGCAGCCGCATCAATCGTGGCGGTGGCACCGCTGCGAGCCGCAGCCGAGGCGATGCCGGCGCCGCGCCACCCACCTATACACGGCGGCCGCGATTCGTTCCGCGCCCGGCAAAGCGAGCGGGGCCGCGAGGACCCGCCCGCCCGGCAGCAGCGTGAGCAGCGGACCGGCGGCCGCCGCCCCGACGTACGTCGCACCCCGCGGCCCCACGAGATGAGCCGCCGTCTCGAGCGCCTGCCGCGACAGCCCCGCTAACCCCGCCCAAGCCGCGCCATCCTGGAGCGGTACGAGGTTCACGTGCCCCGCGCGATCCCAGCGCCGGATCAGAGCGATCCAGCCAAGGCAGAAGCGGCACTGACCATCGTAGATGAGAGTCCAGCGGGCGTGCGGTTCCGGCGACGGCGTGGAGACGGTGGCCCCCCGGCGGCGGCCGGGGCTCGACTCCGCGGTTACGCCCAAATCCCCGGGATGCGGGCCCCGCACGAAGGACAGAGTCCGGAAGGTGTGACGCGTTGCTGGCGGATCTGGTAGCCGTACCGCTCGATGAGCAGGTCGCCGCAGTCGGGACACCAGGTGTGTTCCCACCGGCCCACCCGGCCCGGCAGGTTGCCTGCGTAGACGAACTCGAGCCCGGCGTCGCGGCCGATCTCGCACGCGCGGATCAGGTCCTCCGTCGTCGTGTTTCGCGGGTCCGTCATCTTGTAGTCCTGATGGAACGCCGTCAGGTGCCAGGGGATGGCGGGCGAGATCGCAGCGATGGTGTCCGCCATCCGCCTGAGGTCGTCGACCGCGTCGTTGAAGCCCGGCACCACGAGCGTCACGATCTCGGACCAGAACCCGCGATCCTGGACCATGCGCATGGCGTCGAGCACGTGCTGCAGCACCCCGCCGAGGGACCGATAGGCGCGGTCCTGGATCGCCTTGAAGTCGATCTTGTAGCCGTCGGTCCAGGGGCGGATGTAGTCGAGGACCTCGGCGGTGGCGTTCCCGTTGGAGACGAACGCGGTCTTGAGGCCCGCCGCCCGGGCGTGGCGGAACACCTCCATGCCCCACTCCGCCGTAATCAGCGGCTCGTTGTACGACGACGCGATGACCGCCGCCCCGTGATGCCGCCCGAGAGCCACGAGCGTCTCGGCCGGGACGTCACTGGCGGGGCTGCCGGCCTCGGCGTCACGCAGGGCCTGCGAAGTCAGCCAGTTCTGGCAGTAGCCGCAGTGGAAGTCGCACCCGAGCATGCCGAACGTCAGGCAATCGGATCCGGGCAGGAGATGGAAGAAGGGCTTCTTCTCGACCGGGTCCACCTGCACGCCCGCGGCGTAGCCGAAGGGTACGTAGAGCGTCCCGGCCTGGTTGAAGCGAACCCTGCAGATGCCGCGGCGGCCCTCGCGAACCAGGCATCGATGCCCGCACGCCACGCATCGGACCGAGCCGTCGGCACCTTCAGCGTGCCACAACTCGCCTGGCTTCGCCCGCCGGTCGAGCTCGTCCTGAAGGGTCGCGGCGCGAGCCTGGGTGCGTTCGAGCACCGGAACCAGCCGACGAGGGATTTTCGCCGCCATAGGGCGAATACTGACCAAGCGCTTGCCGTGGCGCCAGGGGTGCCGGTAGCATCAATCCATGACATCGAAACTCGTTATGGCCCTTGTGTTTGCCGCGGCGCCGGCCGTCGCCCAGCCGAGCCACGCGCGCCCGACACGCCCGCCGCTGATCGATTCGTTGGCCCTGCGGGCGCACACCTACTTCCTCGCGCACGACCTGCTCGAGGGCCGGGGAACCGGACGGCGCGGCAACGATGTCGCCGCGCTGTACCTCGCCGCCCAGGCCCTGGCCCTGGGCCTGCAGGGCGCCGGGCCCGATGGGAGCTACTTCCAGGTCGTGCCGCTCACCGAGGCGCAGATCGATACCTCGTCCACGGGGCTGTCGCTGGCGGTGGACTCCCTCGCGCCCGCATCCCGCGAGTTCTCGACGCCGCGCGACTTCATCCCCAACGTCGGGACCATGGCGACGCTCGTCCCATTCTCGGGGCAGCTGGCCTACGTGGGATCGGCGCGCGACGTGCTCGCGCGTCCGACGGACCTGCCCGACCTCGGCGGACGAGTCGCCCTGGTCCGCGGGCCGTTCGGCTCCGACATGGCCGCCGCCGACACGCTGCGCGCGCGCGGCGCCACCGGCGTGATACAGCTCACTTCGGACACCGGCACGTACGCCCTGTACGTCCGCAGCCGGGGGCCGTCGCGGATCTTCATCGCCGACAGCGTCCATGCGGTCTCGTCGTTCATCCCCCCCATACCGGACGTGATTGCGAGTCCGGCGCTGAGTCTCGCGCTCGTGCCAGCGGTGGCGGCGGGCTCGCCGGCGGACCGACCGGCGCTGGTGCCGGGCCGGACCGTGGCCGTCCGTCTGGGGCTCCATTCGCACCCGCTCGTCTCCCGCAACGTGGCCGCGATCCTGTCGGGCTCGGATCCCGCGCTGCGTGGCGAGTTCGTCGCCTACACGGCGCACCTCGATCACCTCGGGATCTCGACGCCGGACCAGCGCGGCGATTCCATCTACAATGGATTCTCCGACAACGCGGCCGGCTGCGCGATGCTGCTCGCCATCGCCAAGGCGATGGCCGCCGGCCCGCGGCCGGCGCGCTCGGTGCTCTTCCTGTGGCCGACCGGCGAGGAGCGAGGACTGCTGGGCTCCGACTTCTTCGCCGCCCGCCCCCTGGTGCCTCTGGACCACGTCGTCGCCGAGATCAACCTCGACGCGGGGGCGCCGCCCGCGCCGGCGAACCACTGGCAGGTTGCCGGGGGCGACCGCTCTCCGCTGGGACTGCTCGCCGTGGCGGTCGCCCGCCGCGCGGGCTGGGACGCGAAGCTGGCTCCGGCGAGCCCCAACTCCGACCACTTCCCGCTGCTCAGGCTCGGCGTGCCCGCTGTCTTCCTCGTCCCGGCGGCCCCATACGAGGGGCTCAGCGCGGAAGCGTCGCAGGCGCTTGGCAAGCGATGGGACCACTACCATCAGCCCGGCGACGAGTGGGCGTCGGACTTTCCGTTCTCGGGCCTGGTACGCTATGCGGAGTTCGGCTACCGCCTCGGGATGGCGGCCGCGGCGCAGACGGCGCCCGGAGCCGGGGCGCGGTGAGCGCGCGGCCGGCAGCTACCTGAACGAGCCCGGGGGGATGGAGTAGAGCAACGTCGCGGTGCGCCGATCGCGCGCCGTCAGGTCGGTGGCCGACGTCTCGGGGTATAACGCGTCCGTTCTCACCGGCGAGTGGCCAAGGCCGAGGGCGTGGCCGAGCTCGTGCAGCGCGAGGGATACCATCTGCGAGGGCTGCACCTGACGGCCGTCGGGCAGGTGGGTGGCGAGTGTGACGCGGACTCGTACGAGCGGGCCCCGTCGCTGCCACGTCAGATCGGATCTGCCCGTGCGATTGCTGTCCAGCCGGTCCGCCCACGCGATCACGATGTCCGCGCCGTCGGAGTCGGGGCTCTGCTCGAGCCATACCGGCAGGCCGACGCCGTTCCAGCGGCCGATGGCCCACGCGACGTTGGCGAGGAACGTCTCCCGGAACCCCGGCACGCCGTCGCCGCGCAATACGGTCACCCGCAGCGGGCGCGTCGCGCGCTCGTCCGCCCAGCGGTGCAGGGCCGAATCGTTCTCCGCCAGCATGGCCGGCAGGTAGGTGCCGGCCCCCTCGACTTCGATGCGGCGCACGGCGTCCGCCCGCGCGGCGGAATCGAGGCGATCGGTGGCGGCCGTACCGGGGGGGTGCGCCTCCCGGCCGGCCCGGCCGGCCACCGTGGCGTTGGAGTCGGGCTGGAGCTGGACTGGAGCCGCCGGGCCGGGCGCCCCGGTGTGCCCGAGGAGCCGGCGCGCGAGGTCCGTCGCGACCGCGGCGACCAGCAGCAGGGCCAGCGCCGGAATCACTACGCTGCGTGAGTTGGACGATGTCACGGACACGCAATCTGTCCGTTCCGGCACCGGCGGGCAAACGCGGCATTTGCGAATCATCGCCTTACAGCGCAATATGCGCCGCTCCACCGGTGGACCACTCGGCCGCCGGCCCGGCGCCGCGTAGACAGGGGCTGCTGCGTGATCCGACTGCCCGCCAAGACCGTCGTACGTTGGCGCTGGCCCATCGTCTTCGCCTGGGTCGCCCTCACCGCGGCGATGGCCCCGCTGGGGCGTCATCTGCACGAGCGGCTGCACGTCGGCGGCGAGAACCTGTCGCGCTCCGAATCCACCGTCGCCGAGGACCTCATCCGGACCAGGTTCGAATCGCCGTACGCCGCCTTCGCGGCAGTGGCGATCCGGCACCCCTCGCTCACACTGCGCACTCACCGCTACGCCGCGTACGTGGACTCGATCACGGCCGCCCTGCGGCGGCTGCCGTTCGTCCTCCAGACCTTGAACTGGCGGAACTCGGAGGACGAGGCGTTTCGCAGCCGCGACGGCCGAGTCACCTTCGTGCTGGTCGGTCTTTCGGCGGACAGCTCCGCCACCACCGACACGCCGCGGCTTCGCGAAGCGGTCGAGAGCGTGCAGCGCCGGTTCGGCTCCGACTTCCTGACGTACCTGACGGGCGATCCCGCGTTCGACTACGACATCCGGACCATCGCGGCCGACGACTCCCGCCTCATGGAGCAGCGGCTGATCCCGCTGACCATGCTGCTGCTGGTGGTGGCGTTCAGCGCCCTGGTCGCCGCGCTGGCGCCCATCGCCGTCGGATTCATCGCGATCACCGTCAGCCTGGGCCTGGTCGCGATCGCCGCCGAGATCGTGCCCATGTCCATCTTCGCGCTCAACCTCACCACGATGATCGGGCTCGGCGTCGGCATCGACTATTCGCTGCTGGTCGTCACGCGCTTCCGCGAAGAGATGGACTACGCGCAGAACCGGTTCGAGGCGGCCGCCGAGACGATCCGCACGGCCTCGCGCACGGTGATCACGTCCGGCGGCACGGTGATGATCGGGTTCGTGGCGCTGATGATGGTCCCGCTCCAGGAAACCCGCTCGATCGGACTGGCCGGCCTGTTCGTGGTGGCGACCTCCATCCTGCTGTCGGTCACCTTCCTCCCGGCCGTGCTCGCGATCCTCGGGCACCACGTGGATCGGCCCCTGTGGCTGGCGCGCCGGCTCCGGCGGCTGCGGTTCGGCCGCGGCTGGAACCGCTATGCCCGCAGCATCGCGCGGAATCCCTGGCGCGCCGTGACGATCTCCGGCGCGCTCATCGTGGCGCTGGCCCTGCCCGCGGCATGGCTGCGGATCGGCCTGCCGGTCGTCAGCTGGTTCCCCACCGACACGGACTCCGGGCGCGGGCTCGCGGTGCTCGAGGACATGGGCCACGGCGGCACCCTGCGGCCGCTCAAGGTGGTCGTGGAAATGACCGACCACAGCGCCGTGCTCGACGTGGACCGGCTCCGCGGCCTGCGCGCGCTGGCGGACTCGATCCGGGCGAACCCGCGGGTCGCCCAGGTGCGCGGCATGGTCGACCTGCGTCCGGGCATTCCGCTGTGGCAATACGTGGAGTTGTACGCCGATACGGCGCGTGCCCGGCAGCGCATGCCGGACGTGTTCCGCACCTTCGTCAGCCAGGACGGGGCGGCCACCCTGCTCGACGTCGTGCTTCGCGACACCGTCTCGCTCGACGGCTCCCTCCAGGCGGTACGCGAGGTGCGGCGCATCGACGCGCGGCGGCTCCCGACGCTGGCGCACGCGCGCATGCTGATCGGCGGCTTCTCCGCGTCGAACCTCGACTTCCGCGACAAGGTGCTGGGCCTCTTCCCGCTGCTCGTGGTCCTGGTGCTCGGCGTCACCGGGGTGATGCTGGCGCTGGTGTTCCGGTCCGTGCTCGTGCCGATCAAGGCCGTCGTGATGAACTCGCTGTCCGTGTCGGCGGCCTTCGGCATGACGGTGGTGGTCTTCCAGTGGGGCGTGGGCGGGGCGCTGTTCGGGCTGGCGGGCCCCACGCAGGCCATCTTCGTTCTCAGCCCGGTGCTGGTGTTCGCCATCGTGTTCGGGCTGTCGATGGACTACGAGGTCTTCCTGCTCTCGCGGATCAAGGAGGAGTTCGACGAGTCGCGGGATAACGACGAGGCCACGGTCAACGGCCTGACCGCGACCGGAGCGACGATCACCAATGCGGCGCTCATCATGATTCTCGTATTCGGCGCCTTCGCCTTCGCGCGGGTCATGGCCGTGCAGATGATCAGCTTCGGACTGGCCGTCGCCGTCCTGCTCGACGCCACCCTGATCCGCGTGGCCATGGTCCCCGGCGTCATGCACCTGGCCGGGCGCCTCAACTGGTGGCCCGGCTACCGCCGCGGCGACCGGGACCACTCGCGCCCGGGCGGCGGCGCGCCGCCGGCTGCTAGCCCCGGCCCTTGACGTAGCGGTCGAGGAACTCGACCGCCCGCCGCATCCCGTCCAGCTGATCCTCCAGCTTGTGGAATCCGTGCCCCTCGCCCGGATAGACGATGAGGTCCACCACACCCTTCCGCCGACGGATCGCGTCCGCGATCTGGCGGCTCTCCGCCAGCGGCACGCGCGGATCGTCGTCGCCCTGGAGGATCAGGAGCGGCGCGCGGATCGCCGCAGCCCGCGACAGCGGTGAGCGCTCGGCCAGCCGCGCGGGGTCGGCGCCGAGGCTCCCCAGCTCGCGCGTCAGGTACGGCAGCAGCAGCGGCTCGGTGGTTCGCGCCAGCGTGGCGAGCGAGCTGATGCCGTAGAGGTCCACGCCGGCCGCCCAGCGCTCGGGAGTGAAGGCGAGCGCGGCCAGCGTCAGGTAGCCTCCGTAGCTCCCGCCGAGGAGCGCGATCTTGCTGCGCGCGACGTAGCCGGTCGAGACCAGATAATCCGCCGCTGCCACGAGATCTTTCAGGTCACCGCCGCCCCAATCCCCGTTGTTGAGATCCTCGAACGTCTTGCCGTAGCCGGTGGACCCGCGGACGTTCGGCCGTATCACCACGTACCCGTGGCTGGCGTAGTAGGCGACGTCGCGGGAGAAGGCGTCGGTCCACTGACCGGACGGCCCCCCGTGCACCATGACAATCGCGGGATTCGATCCGTCCTTCTGGAGATTGAAGGGTACGCTCACGAACGCCGAGATCTTGCGCCCGTCGAAGGTGGGGTAGTGCACCAGCGCGGCGGGCGGCAGGTTCGCCGGGTCCACGCCGCCGACCTGCGCGAAGGTCAGCTGCCACGCCGTGTCACGGGCGATGTCGTGCAACCACAGGTCGCTGGGATGGGTCGCGTCGGAGTGCGAGAACAGCACCAAGTTGCCGTTGTTGGAGAATTCCTCGAACGTCGTCGCGCCCCGCGTCGGGCCGATGCGCAGTCGGTGAGAGCCGTCCGGATGCACCAGGTACGTGGTGACCCGGCCGTCCACGTCCTCGGAGTACGCGATGTTCCCGTGCACCGACCACCCGGCCGTCTCGACGGGCCAAGCCCCCGTGTCCAGCCAGCGCAGCGAATCGGTGGCCACCGTGACGATCGCCAGCCGCGGGAGACCGTCCTGTGCGTCGGAGATGAGCAGGAGCTCGCGGTCGTCAGGGGAGAAAGCGACCGGGGTGTAGGCCTTCGAGCCGGCATGGGGCGTGAGCAAGCGGCTGCTCCCGGCGGTCACGTCGAACAGGACGGCGTCGACGTTGGCGAAGTCGTTGGTCCGGACGAGCGCGAGAAAGCGGCTGTCGTGGGACCACACGCCGCCCATCGTGCTGGTCGAGTCGGACGTGACCCGGCGCGCCCGCTCGGTGGTCAGATCACGGATCCACAAGTCGAAATGACCCGGGCGGCCGGAGTCCGACGTGTAGGCCAGGTAGCGCCGGTCCTCCGAGAATCCGACCAGCTGCTCGCGGGCCCCTGGTGCTCCCGGCAACTGCCTTGGCTCTCCGCCCGCACTCGGCACGGAGAGGAGCTGGTACCGCTCGTTGCCGCCGGAGTCCTGCTCGAACGCCAGGCTGGCTCCGTCCTTGGCCCACGCGGCACCGGCCACCGGCGTGTCGCCGAAGGTCAGCTGCAGCGGCCACCCGCCCTTCGCCGAGACCTTCCAGATCTGGCTGCGACCGGTGACGTCCGACCGGAACCCCACCCAGCGGCGATCGGGGGAGATTCCGATTGCGGAGTGCCGCAGGATGCGCGCGAACTGGCTGACCGCATACGGCGGGACGCCGGGCCGGGCCGCACTCGCCACCACGTCGTCGCCGGCCGCCCCGGCCCGTTGCCGGCCGGTGCAGGCCGCCAACGCGACGAACATCAACGAGCAGCGCGCGAATCGCATCGGCACACCCCCCAGCGGGCCCGCGCGGCGACTCGGCGGGGACACGCGCGCTCGGGCCAGTTCAGCGCGGCGGCAGAAGGTCGCCCCAGAGATCCCAGTGCCAGGCCGCCACGCGGGTCCCCGTCCTCGGATCCCGCAGCGGCTTGTACTGCAGCCACCGGGCATCGAGGCCGACCGCCCGGCCCCAGGCGATCAACCGTTCCCGGTCGCTGCTCACCAGGTGCGCCATGGGCCGGTCGTCGAGCGTGAAGCGATGCAGCCAGAGGCCGCCGTCCAGGGCGTGCAGCAGGCCGTCGCGCCGACGGGGAAATTCCTGCCAGCTCACCTCGGTGCTAACCGCCCGGCCCTGGAGAACCAGCGCAACCGCCTCACTCCTCCCACGTCCCAGAATCCCCTCGTGGCCATCCGTCGGGGCCGGCTGCGCTATTGTACCGCGGCCGCCGGAACCCAGCAAGAACTCAGCCGGCCTTCGCGTCCAACCAGTTCTCGCCGATGCCGACGGACGCCACCAGCGGCACCCGCAGGGCTGCCGCCTTCTCCATGGATTCCTTGACCAGGCGGGCGACCGGCTCGGCCTCGGCCTCCGGCGCCTCCACCAGCAGCTCGTCGTGGACCTGCAACACCAGATGCGCCCGGTACGTCGCGCGCAGCGCGCGGCTGACCCCGATCATCGCCACCTTGATGAGGTCCGCAGCCGAGCCCTGCAGCGGCGAGTTCGTCGCGGTCCGCTCGCCGAAGGCGCGGATGTTGAAGTTCTTGTCCCGCAGCTCCGGCACGTAACGGCGCCGGCCGAAGATCGTCTCGACGTATCCGCGCGCGCGGGCCTCGGCCACGGTGCCGTCCAGCCAGGCGCGCACCCCCGCGAACCGGGTGAAGTAGTCGTCAATGAAGCGCCGGGCATCGTCGTACTCGATGTTGAGCTGCCGCGCCAGTGCATGGGGGCCCTGGCCGTAGATCGTGGCGAAGTTGATCGTCTTGGCCCGTGCGCGCATGTCCGGCGTCACCGCGTCCGGCGCCACGCCGAAGATCAGCGCCGCCGTCTGGCGGTGGATGTCGCCGCCGGCGCGGAAGGCGTCCACGAACGCCTGGTCCCCGGACAGGTGCGCCAGGAGCCGCAGCTCGATCTGCGAGTAGTCGGCGACGATGAACCGATGGCCCGGGCCCGGGACGAACCCGCGGCGGATGGCCTCTCCCCGGGGCGAGCGCACCGGGATGTTCTGCAGGTTGGGGTCGCTCGAGCTCAGCCGCCCCGTGGCGGCGCCGTTCTGATTGAACGACGTATGGATCCGCCCGGTGGCCGGGTTCACCTCGCCCGGCAGCACGTCCAGGTACGTGGTGAGGAGCTTGGAGATCTCGCGGTACTCGAGCAGCAGGCGGGGCACGGCGTGACCCGACGCGGCGAGGTCCTCGAGCACCTCGGCGTCCGTGGACGCGCCCGTCTTCCCCTTCTTCAGCACCGGCAGCTGCAGCTTCTCGAACAACACGTGGCGCAGCTGCGGCGTCGAATTGAGGTTGAAGGTGACGCCCGCCTCCTCGCAGATGCGATGCTCGATCGCCCCCAGCTCGATCCGCATCTCGCGGGCGAGCCGCGCGAAGTGCTCGCGATCGATCGCGATCCCTTCCCACTCCATGTCCGCCAGGACGCCGATGAGGGGCACCTCCACCTCACGGAACAACCGCTCGAGGCCGTGGTCGGCGAGCGTCGGCGCGAAGCGCTCCCGCAGCCGGAGCGCGTAGTCGACGGCCGCGCCCCAGTACTCCGCGGCCTCACGCACCGTCACTTCGGCGAAGCTCCGCGCCTCGCGCCCCTTCCCGACCAGTTCCTCGAACGGACGGAGCCGGACGTTGAAGTGCTCCAACGCGAGCGCATCGAGTGCGTGCGACCGCCGGCCCGGGTCGACCATGAAACTCGCGATCGCCGTGTCGAAGGCGGCGCCGCGCAGTTCCACGCCGGCGCGACGCAGCACCAGCCAGCCGTACTTGAGGTCGTGGCCGACCTTGGCCACCGCCGGATCGCCCAGGAGCGCCACGAGATTCCGCAGGGCAGGGACGTCCGGCCGTGGCAGGTTCGTCACCTCGGCGTGCGCGAGGATGTCGGTGGGCGGTCGATGCCCGAACGGCAGATACGTGGCCGCCCCGGGCGCAACCGCGATCGAAAGGCCGACCAGGTCGGCGCGCATCGGGTCGCGCGCGGTGCCGGCGACGGCCAGCGCGAGCGTCCCCGCGGCCCGCGCGCGCTGCACAACGGCGTCGACCTCTTCCACCGTCGTGACGACGCCGTACGCCCCGGCGGCTGCTTTGTCCCCGCCGGCTGCGTCCAGCGACCGCACCAGCGACTGGAACTCCAGCTCCGACAACAGGGCGAGCAGTGCCGCGCGATCGGGGGCCTGCGCGGCGAGGGCCGAGAGCTCCAACTGCACCGGTACGTCGCGTCGCAGCGTCACGAGATCCCGCGACAGGCGCGCCCGGTCGGCGTCCTGGACCAGCGCCTCCCGCACCCGCTTGGACTCCACCTCGGGGGCGTGGGTCAGAATCGCGTCGAGGGTGCCGTATTGCTGAAGGAGCTTGACGGCCGTCTTCTCGCCGACGCCCCGGACCCCGGGCACGTTGTCGGCGGCGTCGCCCACCAGGGAGAGAAAGTCCACCGTCTGCTCCGGTGGAACGCCCAGGCGCTCGGCCGCGTTCGCCGCCGTCACCACCTGTTCCTCGACCGCCGCCGGTCCGCCGCGGCCCGGGTTCAGGAGCCCGACGTGCGGCCCGACCAGTTGGTAGAAATCCTTGTCGCCGGAGACGATCACCACGTCGAGGCCGGCGGCCACTCCGCGCTCGGCGAGGGTCGCGATCACGTCGTCGGCCTCGTAGCCGTCGAGCGCCACCAGCGGGACCCGGAAGGCGCGCAGCAACGCCTCGACGCGGACGAGGGACCGGTCGAAGTCCTGCTGCAGCTCGGCGTCGAGCTTCTCGCGGGTCGCCTTGTACTCCGGGTAGCGCTCGTGCCGGAAGCTCGTGCCTGCGTCGTGGACCCAGGCGACGTACTCCGGCCGGTGCTGCTCGGACAGCCGCAGCAGGAAGTTGGTGATGCCCCAGGCCACGGAGGTGTTTTCGCCCCGGCTGGTGGTGAGCGGCCGGCTGAGCATGGCGAAGAAGGCGCGGTAGACGAGCGCGTAGCCGTCGACCAGGTACAGGCGGGCGAGGTCGGTCATCGTCCGTCCGGCACGGCGGTGGTCAGCCCAGCCACCAGAGCACCGCGCCGACGCCGAGCGGGATCGCGACGTTGTCCGCGCCGGGCCACGGCGCCCGCTCCATCCCGGCCGCGACGAGGGCGGCCGCCGCCGAGCGTGCGGCCGGCAGGCCCGTGAGCAGCAGCACCAGCGCCGCCGTCACCGCGCACGCGGCCGAGCCGACCCACGACTTCCGGGAGCCGGCGCCGTAGCGCGAGCCCACGGCCGCGGCCATCGGGTCCGCGAGCGCCGCGACCAGGATGGCGCGTTCCGCGGCGCCCGAGGGAAACAGCCACCAGGTCAGGGCGAACCCCACCGCGAGCATGGATGCGCCGCTGACGGTGCGGGACTCGGCCGGCCGGAAGGCCCCACCCGCCAGCCGCTGGAACCGCGCACGGACCGCCGGCCAGCGAAGCCGGCCCGCCTCGGCGACGCCCGCAGCCACGACGAGCACGATGAAGCCCCAAGCCGACGGTCGCGGCCCGGCCGCCACCGCCAGCGGCCCCAGTCCTCCGGCGGCCACGTGGAGTGCGCGTCGCCGCAGCTCGCTGGCGCCGGCCGAACCGCCACCACCCCGTTCCACCGATCCGGAAGCCGTCGCTCCCGGGACCGGCGTCACCGGGAGCGGCGCAGGCGGTTGACGACCCGTTCGAATTCGGAGCGGGACTCCGGATCGAGCCGCAGTCGGCCGAAGCCGGCGTCGTCAACGAAATAGAGGGCGAGGTTGTACTGATCGTAGGTCCACTCGATGAGCCGGCCCCGTCCCCGATAATCCGGATGCGGGTCGATGATCTGGTCCGGCGTGCCGAGCGTGATGAACACCTCGCCGCGCTCGGTGAGCCAGCCGGGCGTCCCTTCGTCGCGGAACTGCTCGTTGGCCGCGAGCAGCCGAGCGAAGTAGCGATCCAGTGCCTCGTTCTCGGGCGTCGCGGGGTTGGGGTCCGTATCGTGCAGGAACTTCCGCCACGCCGCCGCGCGGTCGTCCGGAGCGGCCCGCGCCAGCGCCTTCAACGAGTCCGGCGTCGTGAAGTACCGGAGCAGCGACAGCATCTCGTCGAAGTTCGCCGCGATCCACTGGCCGGAGAACGCCACGAGGAAGGTGGCCCTCGCGACGACGCCGCCGCCCGCGATTCCGACCTGCAGCTCGTGGCGGCCCAGGGTGAGCCGCGACGGCGCCACGGCATACACGAACGGCCGCAGGGCCACCGTGGAGTCGATCGCCGTCGTGTCCGCCCACACCGGCTGCTCTGCGCTGTCGAGCGCGGCGGTCACCAACCGGCTCCCCGCCGGCAGGCCGTACGTCTCGACGTAGAACCGCAGCGAGTCGGTGCCGTAGTCCACCGTGCTCCGCGGATTCGCCACGAGGTCAGGCGTCGCGGCGCGATCGGTGCGCGGCGTGACCCGGTAGACCGCGATGGGGGTGGCGATCGCCGGGGCCTCCAGCTGCGGGACGCTGAACGGGCCCTCGTAGCGTCCCACGCCCGGGCCGTTCTGGTCGCGGACCACGATCGAGAGCCGATACATCCCCGCCGGCACCGGGAAGAACCCCTGGTAGATGATGCTCTCCTCCGCCCGCTGCGTCTCCGCGAACGTGCCCACCACCACCCGCTGGTCACGCACCACCTGCTGGACGAGCATGGTCCCCTGCCGGAATGCCAGCTCGACCCGGTAGGTGGCGGCGAAGGCGTCCGCATCTCGCTGGAACGCCAAGTAGCGGTTCTGCATGGACAGCGCGATGACGGCGAGCGCGGTGTCGGGCGTCGGGCCCGCGAGGAGGCGTACGTTGCCGATGAACCGAATCTGCCCCGTGCCGGTGACGTACCCGAGCCGGCGGTACACGATGGTCGGATCGAACAGGGCGGCCACCTGCTCCGTGGCGGGTGCCTTGGGCGGGGGCGCCCCGACGCGCTGCCACGGCCCACACGCGTGCGCAGCCAGGAGCGCGGAGGCGATAACGGCGCGGCGGACGACGCTGGACGTGTGGTGCCTCGACGCGACGGGGGATGCGACCTTGCGGCCAAGCTACGGAGCCGGGCCCAGCCCAGTCAAGGCGCGGTCACGCCTTCACTTGCCGCCTCCGCACGAGGACGGTAACATTCGCGCGATCCAATGCAGTCCGAAGACCTGACCGGCACGGTCGTGGCCGGCTACCATCTGCTCGAACGAGTGGGTGAAGGGGGCACGGCGACGGTATACCGTGCTCAGCATTCGAGCCGTGGTGTCTGCGCCGTCAAGATCCTGCGGTCCAAGCTCCGCGCGGACCGCACGGCGGTTCAACGCTTCCTCCGGGAAGCCGAGTACGGCGCCCGCGTCGCTCATCCCGCCGTGGTGCAGACGTTCGAGTTCGGCGAGGCCCCGGGAGGGCTGCACTACCTGGCGCTCGAGTGGGCGGAGGGCGAGATCCTCGCCAAGTTCGTCCGGCGCTCCGGCCCGGTGGCGCTTCCCCTCGCCGCAACCATCGTGCGCCACGTGGCCGACGGCCTCGCCGCCGCGCACGCCGCGGGCATCATCCACCGCGATTTGAAGCCCGAGAACATCATCTACGATCCGCGGACGCAGCGGGCGCGGCTGCTCGATTTCGGCATCGCGCGTGACGCCGATCTGGCGCCAGCCGAGCGCCTGACCCGGACCGGCTTCTTCGTGGGCACCCTGCAGTACGTAGCGCCCGAGGCGCTCTCGGGCGAGCTGGTCGGCGAGGGCGCCGACATCTACTCGCTGGCCACGATCACGTACTTCCTCCTTACCGCGCAGCTACCCTACGTCGCGAAGTCCCCGCGCGAGCTGTTCCACCAGCTGCTGACGCAGCCGCCCATCCCGCTTGCGCAGGCCCGCCGCGACCTGGTGTTTCCCCGGGCCGTCGAGGACGCCGTCATGAAGGGCCTCAGTCGCGAGCCCGCGCGGCGGCAGCCGACCGTCGCCGCGTTCGCCGACGAGTTCGCCGCCGCCGCCACCCAGCCCCTGGACGTGCCCCGTGCCGGACTGCTCGGCTCGATCAAGGGGTTGTTCGGCTCCCGTACCTGATCGCGTGACCGCGCCCGGACCGGACGCACGGGCGCGCCTACTGGCTCTGCTGCGGGCCCGCTCCGTCCTTCGCGGTGATTTCGTGCTCGCCTCCGGGCGTCGCTCTCCCTACTACGTCGATTGCCGCCGCACTACGATGCACGCGGACGGACTCGCGCTCGTGGGCGCGCTCGGCCTCGCCGCGATCCGAGCGGCGGGCTGGGACCCGCGCCTGGTCGGCGGGCTGACGCTCGGCGCGGACCCGGTCGCCTATGCCATCGCCCTCGCCAGCGTCTCCACCGCGACCCCCATCCACGCCTTCACCGTGCGGAAGCAGGCCAAGGCTCACGGAGCCCGGAATCGCATCGAGGGATGCTTCGAGCCCGGTGCTCGTGTCGTGGTCGTCGAGGACGTGATCACGACCGGCGCCTCGGCGCTCGAGGCCGCGACGGTCGTCCGCGAAGCCGGAGGACTGGTGGCCGGGGTCCTCGCGGTGGTGGACCGGGAGGAAGGGGGGCGCGAGGTTCTCGAGCGCGCCGGGAGTCCGGTGCGGGCCCTCTGCCGCCTGCAGGAGCTGCTGGCCACGACGGACTGACCGCGCCCGGCGCGCCTCCCGGCGCCACACCTCCCCGCGGAACCGGCGGCTCACGCCGGGCTCTGTCCGTGATCCCCGGGCCGCGTTCCGAGAGGATGGAACGCGAGCAGCCGGTCCCGGTACGGGGTGATGAGACGCTCGCGGAAGCGGTTCAGCGCGGTCTCGAACGGCAGGCGGCGCCGGAACTCGCCCGCCGTCAGGTTGAGCAGCGCTCGCAGGTGCCGTCCGAAGCTCTGGGGTGACGAGTACTCGAGCCGGTTGGCGATGTCGGCGATGGAGAGTCCGCCGTTGCGGAACAGGTGCGCGGCGTGCAGCAGTCGGGCGTGCGCGAGGTAGGTCTTGGGCGAGGGCAGGTTGGTCCGGTAGAACCGCGACATCAGCGAGCTGGGCACCACGCGCAGGGCCACGGAGAGCCGCTTCACCGTTCGCAGCTCCGGCGCGCGCCGCACCACCACCTCGAAGAACAGCCGGCAGTCGGGCGGGACGCCGTCGAGGTCCCGGTCGATCGCCCCCATCACCCGGGCGGCCACCGGCGAGCTGGGCTCGCGCAGCAGGTCCCGCAGCCGTCCCCACCCTGCCGGCACCGACACGTCCACTACGTCCCGCACGCCGGAAGCCCCGAGGCCGAGCACGCGGTGCGGCGCCTCCAGGTCGGGCCGCGAGATGAGAGCCACCGCCGGCACGTGGGGAAACTCCCGTACGAACTGCGCGACGCGCGGGAAGGCCGCATCGTCGCACCGGTGGACGGAGAGGAAGACGGCGTCCACCCGACGCCTGCGCACCTGCCTGATGGCGTCGTCGAGCGTATCGCCGTGCACCGCCACGTAGCAGTCCTGACCCGCCGCCTCGACGCGCGGCCGCTCATCGGGCAGGAGAACGGTAGCTACGGTAGCGGCCGCGGCTGGCATCGGCTTCCTCGCTGGGACGCGCGTGACACGCTACGTGCGCCCGTCACCGCCGCGTCACCCAGTTGCGCACGGCGGATCGGCGCGTTTGTCTCCCCTCAGGGCCGGCGGTATCTTGCAGGGCGGAGCGCAGCGGTCGCGGGCCCTTCGGGGTCCGAGGAAAGTCCGAGCTCCACAGGGCAGGCTGCCAGGTAACACCTGGGCGCCGCGAGGCGACGGCAAGGGCCACAGAAAAGACACCGCCCCGCCCTCGGGCGAGGTAAGGGTGAAATGGTGGGGTAAGAGCCCACCGCGCGTCCGGCAACGGGCGCGGCACGGCAACCTCCAGCCGGAGCAAGGCCAAATAGGCGGCGAGGTCCGGCCCGGACCGACAGCGCCGGCAACGGCGAGCCGCGGGTAGGCTGCACGAGGTGGCGGGCGACCGCCATCCCAGAGAGATGACCGCTCGGCCACCAGGCCGAACAGAACTCGGCTTACGGCTCCGCCGGCGGCGCCGCGAGCGCCCTTCGGGGAGGCTTGCGGCGCCGTCGCATGTTCGCTCCCTAGCCGCCGACCGGCGCGCCGGGACACCACGACGCCGAACCCCCAAGGAGAAGTGCATGAACCGCCTCCAGTGTCTGCTCCTGACCCTTGCGCTCGCGGCGGCCGGCTGCGCGCGGGGCGCCGCGCCAGCGGCGCCGACGCCTGCGCCATCGCCGGTGGCCGTGCGCGCCCCGGCGCCGCTGCGCTATGCCGCCGGAGCGGGGCAGTACCGATACGAATCCCGGACCCACGTCGAGCAGGAGATGATGGGCCAGGTCAACTCGGCCGACGTCGCGATCGCCGCGCGCTTCTCGGCCGCACTCGCCGACACCGCGGGGAACCTCGGCATCGCGGTCACCGTGGACTCACTGGCCATCACAGCCTCGGCGGGACCCGGCGTGGACGCCGCGTCGGTGGCGGCGGCGCGGGGGAAGGTCGTTCGGCTCGTCTCCTCGCCGGCCGGCCAGTCGATCTCGGCACCGAAGCCGGACACCGCCGGCGACGCGCTCGTGGCGGTCGCGCAGGTCCTGCGCGATTTCCTTCCCGCACTGCCCCCCACCGCCCCGACCGACGGCCTGACCTGGTCGGACACGGTGACGACGACTCAGCCGAGCGGCGGGATGTCGGTGAACGTGCACGCCGTGCGGCAGCACCGCGTGGCCGGTTGGGAAGACCACTCGGGCACCCGCGCCCTACACATCGCGACCACGTCGACCTACACCGTCTCGGGTTCCGGCGAGACCCAGGGTCAGACCATCGAGCTGGCTGGGGGAGGCCAGCGGACCGAAGACGCCTTCGTCTCGCCGCAGGGGGTCTACCTGGGCAGGACCGTGAGCGACAGCTCCCTCATGAACGCGAGCCTGGTCAGTGCCGGCATGGTGCTGCCGATCCGCAGCAGGTCGCACAGCACGTTCACGCGGCTCCCGTGAGCACGCGGCGGGCGCTGGCCGTCGCCGGCGTTCTGGCCGGTTGGGCGACGCTCGCCCCGGCCTGGGCGGCCGCGCAGATACTGCCGGCGCAGCCGGCCCGCTACGAGCTGACCACGGAAGCATCGGACGCTCGAGCCCTGTGGGTGAATCCCGCGGGGCTCGCCCGTCTTCCGGAAGCCAGCATCGGCGCCGACGTGACTGCCGACCGATTCTTTCCGGGCGGCGCACAGCTCAGCCAGTACAGCCTCTCGCTGGCAGGCCGCGGCGTGGCGGCGAGCTGGATCCACGAGCGGCTTCCTTCGAGCCAGTCCCTGAACGTCTACGCCGTCGGCATCGGCCTCGGTGACGAGCAATTCTCGGCGGGAATGACGCGGCGCTGGTACCGCGGCCTGGCCGACGCCGGCTCGTGGGATGTCGCCGCCCGGGTGAGCACCCTGGACGGCACCCAGCTGTCGCTGGTGACGAGGAACATCGGATCGCCGCGTCTGGGGGACTCCACCTACTGGGCCACGCTGGTGCCGGGAGCGCTCGTCTACCTGCTGCGCGGCGTCGTGCAGTTGGGCGGCGAGTGGGAAGTTGCGCCGCACGCGTGGCGGTCGGTCGGCTATCGCGCCGGCGGCGCGGTCGCGCTCGGCCGGGGAGTCGCCGTCCTTGTTCTCGCCGACCTCAGCCCCAGCCTCAAGCGGCGCGCGCTGGTGTTGGCCCTGAGCCTCGACGCCTCTCGCAGCCGGCTCGGCGCCGTCGGCCTGGCCTCGGGCGGAGCGAACGAGATCGACGCCGTCGGTCTCTCCGGGGCCCTCGTGACCCGCGCCCCGACTCCCCACCGCTGACTTGATGTCTCCGACGCTCGGCCGCCTCGCCGCCGGAGCGGCCCTGGTGGCGGGCGCCGTCGTGGCCTGGCTCGGCTTCGTCTGGCCACCGCCCTCGTGGTGGCGCACCCACTGGCCGGCTCAGACCGCGTTCATGACGATGCGCGCGCGGCAACTGCGGGGTGACGACCGCGCACCACCGCGCCGGTACCTCCCCATTGCTGCCGCGACGATGAGCGTCTGGCTACCGCGGGCCGCGATGGCGGGCGAGGACGAGGCGTTCTACCTGCACCACGGCATCGACTACCGCGCGCTCCGCGAGGCGATGGGCTATCGCCGCGCCTCGTTCTCGTGGCGCAGTGCGGCGGATCGTGCGGAGCTGTGGCGGGCGCTCGAGCAATCCTGGAGCCGCCGCGCCCGGCTGCGCGGCGCGAGCACGATCACTCAGCAGCTGGCCAAGAACCTCTACCTGTCACCTTCCCGCAACCCGCTGCGCAAGCTGAAGGAAGCGGTGATCGCCTACCGACTCGAGTGGGCGCTCGACAAGGACAGGATCCTGGCGCTGTACCTGAACGTCGCCGAGTTCGGTCCGAACGTCTGGGGCGTCGAGGCGGCGAGCGAGCGCTATTTCGGCCGGGGAGCGCGCCACCTCTCGGCCGAGCAGGCCGCGATGCTGATCGCCACCCTGCCGCACCCGCTCACGTCGAACCCGGCCTATCGGCCCGGCCGCACCCGCTGGCGACAGGAGCTCATCCTGCTCAAGCTCGGCGGCGCCCCGGTCACGGTCCCGCCGGAGGAGCAGGAGGACACGGTGCCCGCGCAACTCGCGCCGCTCGCCGGTGACACCACGTCACGGGCAGACGCCGCCGGGGATACGCTGCGGAGCAGGACGGACTCGGCCGCCGTGCCCCCCAAGACACCGGACACGACGGCCGATTCATCCAAGATCCCCGTGCTTCCGGGGCCACCCCGCTAGTCGATCAGTCTCAGCGGCATCACCAGGCAGACGTACGAGGCGGGATCGTCCCAACCCACCGGCTCGGCCGTGGCGGCGCGCTCCGGCGCCTTGAGCGTGAAGCGCACCTCGTCGGTCGGCATGTACTTGAGCAGCTCCAGCAGGTACGCGGCGTTGAAGCCGATCTCCAGAGCGTCCCCCTCGTAGGTGACGGCCATCTCGTCCTGCGCTTCGCCGAGATCCGGGGTCTGCACGCTGAACTTCAGCGTTCCACTGCCGAAGGACAGCCGGATGCGGTGCGTCTGGTCGCTCGCCACGATGCTCATGCGGCGCAGCGCGGCCGCCATCGCGACCTTGTCCACCGTCGCGAACTTGTCGTTCTCCCGGGGGATCACCTGCTCGTAGTTGGGATACGGGCCCTCGATCAGCCGGGTGAACACCTGGGTGCCGGCGCTGCGGAAGCCGAGGTGATTCTCACTCTTGCCGATCTCGACCTCGACATCCTCCGCAAACAGCCGCCGAATCTGCTCCAAGGCCTTGGGGGGAACGATGAGATCCGCCTGAGACGCCGCGGCACCCGACAGCGGCACCTCCATGCGGGCGAGCCGGTGGCCGTTCGTCGCCACCATCCGCATCCGGTCCTTTCGCAACTCCCACAGCACACCGTTCAGGATCGGCCGACTCTCCTCGGTCGAGGCTGCGAACGCGACGTGCCCGATCAGCTTGTGCAGCTCCTTGGCGGGAGCTTTCCAGGCGCCGTCGAAGCGCACGGCCGGGAAGGACGGGAACTCGTCGCGCGGCAGGCCGAGCAGCCGGAACTTGCTCTTGCCGCACTCCAGCTGGGCGCGCTGCTCGCCGGCGGACGTCACGCGCACTGGCGATCCCGGCAGCTCGCGCGCGATCTCCGAGAGCTTCTTCGCCGGCAGTGTCAGGGCACCTTCCTCGTCCACGTCAGCCGGCACGGTCGTCGACACCGCAATGTCGAGATCCGTGCCCGAGAGACGGATGCCGTCCTTGGTGGCCTCGATCAGGATGTTCGACAGGACCGGCAGCGTCGTCTTCGCCGGGATGCTCGAGACGACCGCGAGCAATCCTTCCTGGAGCTTCTCCCGCGTGATCGTGAACTTCATCCAATCCTCATTGCAGGTGGGTCGGGAAGCCTACTAACCACCCTATCATATAAAGACAGTAGTAACCGTAGAGCATGTGGAACTGTTCGCTTCGGCGCCAGCGTGCGTCGCATCAACGAGTTGGCCCCGAGCGGTCGCGCGCGCCGTGTGGGAAGGTCCACGGTAGAGCACAAGAGATCCGGCGCGGTCCACAGCTTCCGACATACCACACACACGGTGCACTCACTTACCCACACCTAGACTGCGGACAACTCGGTGCGCGCCTGGGTGACGCGATCCCGGAAGTTGTGATCGCGCGCGAGCTGTCGGGACACCTTGTCAAGACTGTGAATCACGGTGGAGTGGTCGCGACCGCCGAAGGCCTGGCCGATCTCCACCAGCTGCATGCCGAGAAGGTCCCGGGCCAGGTACATCGCGACCTGGCGCGGCACGGTCAGGCGCTTGGTACGCGCCTTGGAGCGCAGGCCCTCCGGGGTGACCCCCCATCGCCTGGCGACGACCTCCTGCACGCGGTCGATGGTCGGCCCACCGCGGCGGCCCACCAGATCGGAGCCCGTCTCCTCGGCGGGCTTGATCTTGTCCGAGAGGGCCTCGCGGGCCAGATCGATCGTGATCTCCCGGTGCTTGAGCGAGGCGAACAACAGGAGCTTGATGATGCAGCCTTCGAGCTCCCGCACCGAGCTCCGGACGTGCTCGGCGATGAACTGGAGCACGTCGTCCGGGATCGTCAGCTCGAGATGGTCCTGCTCGGCCTTCTTGCGGAGGATCGCGGTGCGATGCTCGAGATCGGGCTGGCCGATGTCGGCGACCATGCCCCAGTCGAAGCGGGACACCAGCCGCACCTCGAGGCCCGGCAGCTCCTTCGGGGAGCGGTCGCTGGTGAGGACGATCTGCTTGCCGGCCTCGTACAGGGCGTTGAAGGTGTGGAAGAACTCCTCCTGAGTCGACTCCTTACGCTCGAGGAAGTGCACGTCGTCCAGGAGGAGGAGATCGAGGTCGTTGCGATAGCGGCGCCGGAACTCCGGCATCTTCTGGCCGTGGATGTGCTCGATCACCTCGTTGGTGAACTGCTCGCCGCTCATGTACACGGCGCGCGTCTGCGGCGAGCGCTCCAGCACCGCGTGGGCGATGGCCTGCATGAGGTGCGTCTTCCCGAGCCCCGTCGCGCCGTAGATGAACAGGGGGTTGTACGCCTTGCCGGGCGCTTCCGCGACGGCATGGGCCGCCGCGGCGGCCAGCTCGTTGGACTTGCCGATCACGAAGGTGCCGAAGGTGTACCGCTCGTTGAGCGGCATCGACCACACGGGCGCCTTGGTGGCCGCGCCGGGCCCGGAGCCCGGGGTCGCGACGAAGAAGTCCATCTGGGGGCGCCGCGTCCGCTCCTCCATGACGCGGAACGACATCTCCAGACGCCGGCCGACGACCTGAGTGGACAGGTCGGACAGCAGCGCGGCGTAGTTGGACTTGTTCCAATCCGCGGCGAATTCGTCGGGAGCCGCGAGAACCAAGGTGGCGTTCTCGAGGCCGATGGCCTCCACCGGCTCCAGCCAGGATCGGATCGTGGGCTCTGGCAGGCGACCACGAGCCTGGTCGAGGAGGCGGCTCCAGGTTTCCTTTACTGAAAGCTCCATCAACGCAGGTCGGAGTTAAGCGGACGGTCTCAAAGGGCGAGCGAACCTACGACCGCGATGTGGAAAAGTCAACCTTGACCCGCGCTGCCGCGGCCGTGTACGTTTCGCGGCTTTCTGGAGGCTTGATCCGTGGGACCGACGTATCGTCCGCACAACCGCAAACGCCTGAACAAGCACGGCTTCCGGACCCGCATGAAGACCCGGTGGGGACGCGCCGTCCTGTCGCGCCGTCGCAAGAAGGGGCGCAAGCGTCTCACGGTCCGGATTCCGTCCAAGCATCGGGGCGGTTGACGGCCCAGCGGTTGCCGAGGTCGTACCGGCTTGGGCGCGCCGCGGAGTTGCGCGCCTTGATGAGCGAGGGGAAGCGCCACCGAACGGATCATCTCGATCTGTTCATTCGGCCTTCCCCTCGTGCGCATTCACGCCTGGCGGTCATCGTGGCGCGATTCGGGCACACCGCACCTCAGCGCAACCGGCTCCGCCGGCGCCTGCGGGAAATCTGTCGCCGAGCGATCCTGCCGGTGATGGCGCCGGCAGACTTGGCCGTGCGCGCCCGGGCCGCGGCGTACGCCGCCACGTTCGACCGACTGCACGCCGAGCTCGTAGGGACCCTATGTCCATCCTCGCCCGCGCAGCCGTTCTGATGATCCGCGGCTATCAGGTGACGCTCTCGCCGCTCCTGCCCGCGGCGTGTCGCTACCAGCCGAGCTGCTCGGCCTACACCATCGAGGCCGTCGAGCGCCACGGCGTATTCCGTGGCGGGTGGATGGGTGTCCGGCGCATCCTGCGCTGCCACCCCTTCGCTCGTGGCGGCTACGACCCGGTGCCCTGACCGATGGAACGCCGTCTCGTCGTCGCCATCCTCCTGATGATCGCCGTCGCGGTGGTCCCGTCGCTGTTCCTCAAGCCGGCCCCGCGGCCGCGGCCGGTGCGGGCGGACACGGCACAGGCGCCCGCCGCGGCGCCGGAGACCGCGCGCACCGGCGCAGCCCCGCAAGAGGCTCCGGTGCGGCAGCGGCCTCCCGTCGCGACGGCGGCCAAGGCGGAGACGGTCGTGGTGGCCACGCCGGCCGCCCAGTATCGACTGAGCAGCGTCGGCGCCGCGCTCGTGGGCGCCGAGATGTCGGCCTACCGCTCCTATGCCGGCGCGTCCCGCGGCGAGCCGGCCGACCTGCTGCGCGCGGCGCCCCCGATGCTGGGCCAGCGCCTGGTCGTCGGGCGGGACACGATCGCCCTGGACGGCGTGTCGTATGCGGCGGAACGGACGGCCGAGGGCGCGGCCTTCCGCGGCCGGACGGACCAGCTCGACCTGCTCGTGGCGGTCGCGCCGCGCCCGGGCCAGGAGTACCTGCTCGACGTCAGCGGCCAGGTGGACGGCCTGGGCGGCCAGGGGGCCTTGCTGTTGATCAGCCTCGGCTCGGGGTTCGCCAACGTCGAAGCCGATAGCGTCAGCAACTACCGCAGCTACGGCATCGTCGGTCGGCAAGCGGCGCCGGTGAGCGTGGCCTTCGGGAAGCTCAAGCCGGGGGAGACGACGACGCTCGACGGACCCTTCGACTGGGTGGCGGTCAAGTCCAAGTACTTCATCGGCGCGCTCCTCTCGCCCGACAGCACCCATCCGTCGTTCGGCGGAGCGATCGCCACGGGCGAGCCGCGCACCAGCCGCTACGCCGTCTCCGCCGAGGGGTGGGCGACCCTCCCCGTCGGCCCGGACGGGCGATTCCGCTACAGCCTGTATCTCGGCCCGCAGGAGTACCGGCAGCTCCGGCGGCTGGGCCGGGGGCTCGACAAGGCCTCACCGTACGGCTGGATCTTCAAGCCTATCGTGATGCCGGTCTCGGTGTGGATCACGGAGGTGCTGCTGTGGCTGCACCAGCGGCTGTCGCTCGCCTACGGATGGGTGCTGATCCTGTTCGGCATCGCCATCCGGCTGGTGCTGTGGCCGCTGAACCAGAAGGCGATGATGAGCTCGGTCGCGATGCAGGCGGTGCAGCCGCTGCTCAAGGACATCCAGACGCGCTACAAGGACGACCCGCAGCGCCTGCAGCAGGAGATGATGAAGCTGTACCGGGAACACAAGGTGAACCCGTTCGGCAGCTGCCTGCCGATGCTGATCCCGTTCCCGATCCTGCTGGCGCTGTTCTTCGTGTTCGCGAACACCATCGCGTTCCGGGGCGCGTCGTTCCTGTGGCTCCCCGACCTGTCGCTGCGCGATCCGACCTACGTGATTCCGGTCGTCATGGGCGCGTCGATGTGGGCGCTCTCGAAGCTCGGGCAGATGGGGATGCCGCCGAACCCCCAGGCGAAGATGATGACGACCATCATGCCGATCATGATGACGGTGCTGTTCCTGAACTTCGCGTCGGGGCTGAATCTCTACTACGCCGTGTCGAACCTGGTGAGCCTGCCGCAGCAGTACCTGATCAACAAGGCGCGCGTCCGGGAGATGGCGCGCCGGAAGGGATCGGCCTAGCCTCGCGGCTCCAGCGCCTCGGTCGCCGCGCGCCACACCTCGTCCGCCAGCCACTCCAGCCGCTCCTCGGCGTACTCGAGGTCCTGCTGGCTCATCGTCTTCACGTTGCGCGCGACGTAGCGCACATGCTCGACGAGCTCGTCCAGCACCTCGCGCAGCTCACGGTTGACGCGCCGCTCGGCGCCGGGAAAGCTCACGCGCCCATCGCCCGGCCCGCCGACACGCGGGCGCTCGCGGACTCGAACTCCGCGGCCGGGGCACGCACGGCCGCCGCGAGGCCGCGCTCGGTGACCAGCGGCTCGGCCATCCGGGCGCCGATGTAGTATCCACAACGCTCGGGGAGTACGCGGCCCTGCACCAGGCGTGCGGCGGGGCTCATGCCGCCGCTCAGGTACCGCAGCCGCAGGCCGAGGCCGGAGCGATCGAGGTCGGGCTCGACCGCCCGGAACAGGAACGACTCCAGCTCGCGCATCCGGCGGTATTGACGCCGCGTGAAGCCGAAGTACTCCTCGTCGGCGAAGCCCGGCGCCGCGGCGCGCGCCGCGTGCACGGCGACGCCCTCGTTGAGCAGCAGCTCGCGCAGGGCGGCGCGGCTACCGGTGTCCCAGTAGTCGTAGGTGCCGCCCGCTTCCGCGACGAGGCGTTTCAGCTCCGAGGCGCTGGCGGGTGAGGTGTAGCGCACGGTGTGGGCCACCTCGTGCGCGATCCACAGCGGGATCAGCTGCGGGGAGAGGCCGAGGCCGTAGGTGTCCGGGTTGGGCTGGCCCGTGAAGTGCTCCACGCACACGATGACCGCCCCGCGGCCCCCGACGACCAGCTCCGCGGCGTTGGCGGCGCCCACGCCGACCGTCAGGTAGACGTCCACCTCGTCCTCGAGCTCGAGCGCCGCCGCGGCGCGATCGAGGACGTCCGCGGCCATTCGCTCGAGGTCCACCGTCGCGATCAGCCGGCGCAGGTCGTCGCGGTCGGCGGCGAGGGCGCGCGCCACGACCTCCGCGGTGTGCGGCGAGTCGAGGTCGAGGACGTAGTTGTGCCAGTACGCCTCGAGGACGGACCGGTGCCGCTCGAGGTACGCCCGGTAGGCGGACTCACGCCCGGACGATGCGTGGACGGCGAGGAACTCGGGAACGAGGTTGATGATCATCGCGGCCGCCCCAATTTGAAGCGTGCGGGCGCGGCGGACAAGAGCGCCTCAGCGGAGATCGAACTCCAGCATCGCGCTCGCGGCTTGCGTGCCGCGCACCACGTCCCTCACCCGCAGCCTGAGCACGTAGTGGCCGGGTGGCAGCCGCCCGGGGTCGACCACCAGCGTCTCGATCTCGGGGTCGCCGGAGGACACGACCCGGCGAAAGGCGACGCTGGTCACGTGGTCCCGCGACAGGAACCGCAGCCAGCCGCGGCGGGCGCGTTCGAACCGGTACTCGGCGTCGTAGCGCATCACCCCGGCGTCGTCGGCGAGGCCGTAGACCTCCGCGTAGACTCTGACCGCCTGCCCGCCCTGGAGCTGCAGCGCGGCCGGCGCGGCGGCCTCGAGCTGCGGCCGGGACGCCGGAGTGTCGCCCGGCGCGACCAGCAGGCTGGAGACCGCGAGGGAGTCGGCCGCGAATCGCGTCACCGGGATGCTGCCGCGGAACCGGCCGACCTGGCCGCCGCGCGCGGCGTCGATCGCGAGCACGTAGGAGCCGGGCGGCGCCGCGAGGTGCAGCGCCCGGCCGGTGGCGGAGTCACGCGCGGCCTCCCGCCCGTCCGCGTCATAGAGCACGGCGGTGGCCGCGACGCGGTCCGCGAACAGGACGATGTCGGTGGTCTGCCCGGTGCCGCGCCGGAACTCCGCGGGCCAGAAGACGAAGCTCAGGGAGGACGGGAGGCCGGGACGGTCGGTGCGCAGGAGGTAGTCGGCCGCCTCGGCCTCGCCGGCGACGACCGGCGTCACCACCTGGTCGCCGCCGCCGTCGGACGTGCGGCGCAGGAACGTCACCTGCAGCTCGCCCTGCGGCATCTCGTAGCGCCAGGTCTCCGCGTCGGTACTCCAGACGTCGCGCCGGTCCGGTTCCCCGTAGCGCACGAGGATCCGGCCCCGATCGTCGAGGCCGTCCTCCAGGTTGACCGTCTCCTGGGCGCTGTCGTCGAGGCGCGGGACGACGCCGGCGGCGACCGGGGCGTCGTCCACCCGCGGCAGCCGCGTGGTGCCGATCGCGGCGCGCACGTCGGCCAACTGCACGGAGTCCGAAAGGCCCACGCCACCCTGCAGCGTGCGCCACAGGCGCGAGTGGTGCCATCGGGACATCGGGTGCAACAGCGCGAACATGCGCCGGGCCTCCGCGAGGCGCCGGAAGTGCTCGCCGATGCGCCGGTTCACCGAGTCGCGGACGTCGGGGTTGCGCAGCGCCCAGAATACGCGAAGGAACGCGGCCCGGGCGGCCGGGCGGACCGTCCCGTACGAGGTCCGCTCCAGCGGCGACGCGATGCTGCGGACCTGATGCCACAGCACGTTTCCCGTGTCGTCCGCTGCGCGCGCCAGGGCGGCGTCGTAGGCGAGCGCACCCTCGGCGTCCCGCCCCTGCTCGAACCGGGCCCGGGCGAGCAGCGCCCACGGCATCGGATCGTCGGCCTGCGACGTGCACAGGGAGTCCAGGAGCGGCTCGGCCTCGGCGTAGCGTCGCAGCTCCACCAGGAGCTGAGCGCGCCACAGGTCGGCCGGCAACGTGCCGCCATGGCCGGCCAGTGCTTCCACCATCGCCGTACGCTCGCCGTCGGCACGGTAGAGCGTGCTCCACAGCGGCCATGCGTCCCGATAGTCGGGAGCGAGCGCCACGACGCGCAGCAGCGCGTCGCGGGCGATCGCCTCGCCGTCGTCGCCGGCCAGTCGCACGCCCACCAGGGCCAGGTAGTAGAACGGCGCGGGATCCTGCGGGGCGAGCGTCCCTGCGCGGGCCAGGAGCGACTCGGCGCGGTAACGGCCGAAGGTGGGCCACGCGAGCCAAATCCGGCCGAGCACCGTCAGGGCGGCAGGATCGTCCGGCTGGGCCCGCGCGGCGCCCTCGGCGAGGTCGCGCGCCTCCTCCAGACGTCCCGCCGTGAGCAGCGATTCGGCTCGGATCAGGGACGGCGCGTCCGGCGCTTGCTGGAGCGCCAGCAGCACCGCCGCTAGGGCGAGCGTGCCAGCACCTCCTCGATGACCGCGGCGTCGGCGGCCGTGTAGCCGTACAGCACCGTGTCCACGCGCAGGCCGCGATCCTCGGCGTCGCGCGCCGCCGCCACCATGATCTCGACCGCGCGCCGGAACGGGAAGCCGCCGATGCCGGTGCCGAGGATCGGGAACGCCAGGTCGGCGATGCCACGGCTCGCCGCGAGCCGCAGACTGGCGAGCGTCGCCGCACCGATGCTGCGCTCGCTCACCGGCTCGTCACCCATCGTCGCCGCGTGGATGACGAAGCGGCACGCGAGGTCGCCTGCGCCCGTCAGCGCAGCTTCGCCGACCCGGATCGCGCCATGGCGGTCGCACTCGGCCTGAATGGCCGGCCCCCCGCGCCGTGCGATGGCGCCCGCGACGCCCGCCCCGAGTCGGAGATGGTTGTTCGCCGCGTTGACGATGGCGCCGCCGGCGTACGTCGTGATGTCACCCCGCGCCGCGCGAATCACTCAGGGCTCTTGCTTGAAGCGCTTGCTCATCTCGTCGAGGAACCGGCGTTCCTCGGGCGTCAGGCTGGAGAGGCCACCAGCGGAGATCTTGTCGAGCACCCGGTCGACTTCCTTGAGCGCCTTCGGGTCGGCGCCGCGACGGCGCAGGCCGAACGGCGCGGACCGGCGGCCGTTCTGGAAGGCGGAAGGATGCACCAGCACCGCGGAGCCCGCCGCGACGGGGTTCCGGTGGCGCACGCCGCCGAGGAGCGTGCCGCCACGCAGGTAGAGAAATGCGGCGGCGAAGCCACCGAGATGCGCCAGGTGCGCGATGCCATCGTGGGAACGCGACAGCACCGGGACGAGATTGGCCAGCGCGAAGAAGGCGACCAGCCACTTCGCCTTGACCGGAACCGGGAGGGGGAAGACAAAGATCGGGGCGTCGGGCCACTCGAGCACGAACGCGAGCATGACCCCGAACACGGCACCCGAGGCGCCGATGATCACGCTGTCGCCCGCCAGCGGCAGCAGCGCCACGCTGAGGAGCGCGCCGCCGAGGGCCGATACCAGGTAGAGCCGCAGGAAGCGGGCGCCGCCGAGCCGATCCTCCACCATCGGTCCGAACATGAACAGCGCCAGCATGTTGAAGAAGATGTGGAGGAACCCGCCGTGGAGGAACGCGTACGTCACGACCGTCCACGGCCGCCGCAGCACCAGCGAGGGCGTGAGGCCGAAGACGGCGACGAGCCACGAACTCGTGAACACCGTGACCTGAAGCAGGTACACGATGCCGTTGGCGACGAGGAGTCGTCGTACCCAGCGGGTCACGAGAAACGGCGTGGCGTCGTAGCGCATACGCTTCACCGGACAGGTATCCCGGGCGTCAGCGCTTTGTTCCGCGGCGTGCGAGGGCCAGCCGGCAGACCGCTTCGGCGAAGGCCGGGAACCCCATCCCGGCGGCCCTGGCCGCCTTGGGGATCAGACTGTTCCCCGTCATCCCGGGTGCCGTGTTGGCCTCGAGGAAGAGCGGCTCGCCGCCGTCGGCGACGCGGAAGTCGATCCGGCTGTAGCCGGCCAGCTTCAGCGCCCGGTGGGCCCGGCGCGCCAGGTCCTGCGTCCTCGCCGCCAGGGCCGGATCGATGGGCGCCGGGCAGATCTCCTGGGCCATGCCGGGCTGGTACTTGCACTCGTAGTCGAACATCTCGTGCTCGGAGCGGATCTCGATGACCGGCAGGGCTTCCTCGCCCAGGATGCCGACCGTCAGCTCCGTACCCCCGACGAAGCGCTCGACCATCACCTCGTCGTCGAAGCGCCCGGCCACGTCGACGGCCGCCGGCAGCTCCTCCTCGCGCTTGACCAGCGAGAGGCCGACCGACGAGCCCTGCTTGGACGGCTTGACCACACAGGGAAATCCCACGGCCCGCCGCACCTCGTCCGCGGACACGGGGGCCATCACCCAGGCGGGGACGGCGAGGCCGCAGTCCCGGACGACCCGCTTCGCGAGGTCCTTGTCCATGGCGAGCGCGCAGGCCAGGTGTCCGCTGCCGGTGTAGGGCACGCCGACGACGTCGAGCACGGCCTGAACCGTTCCGTCCTCGCCCTGCCCACCGTGGAGGGCGATGAACACGACCTCCGCCTCGCGGACGGCCGGCAACTCGCCGAGGCCGGCCGAGAGCATCCCTCGCTCCAGCGCCTTGAGTCGCTCCAGGGCCGGGGGCTCGCGGCCGACGCCCGCCGGCAGCAGCGTGGCCTCGTGCTCGGCGGGGACGTAGCCGGTGGCGAGGTCGACCACGTGGACGGTGTGGCCGAGCGAGCGCAGGGCCGCCGTGATCTGCAGCCCGGACGCCAGCGCGACGTCCCGCTCGGCGGACGTGCCGCCGGTGAGCACCGCGATCTTCACTGGATCCCCGCGACCTGGCGCAGCACGTCGTAGCGGGTCACCAGACCCACCAGCCTGCCGTCCTTGCGGACCAGCGCGGCCTGCGTCTCGTGCGACAGCAGCGTGTTGAGGCGCTCGAACGGCAGGCCGGAGTCCACCACGGGGAACGGGGGCTGCATCACGTCGCCCACCGACCGCTCGAGCAGCTGCGCGTCGCCGAGAGCGCGGGCGATGACGGGTCCCTCCGTGACCGAGCCGACGCAGTCGTCACCGGCGATCACGGGAACCTGGGAGATGCCGTACGTGCTCATCAGGTTCAGGGCCTGGCGGACGCTGGCCGACGGGCCGACCGAGACGAGCGGCGGGATCCGGGCGGGCCGCTCGCGCATCAACCGCTCCACCGTCACCGGCTCGGTGTCGAGCATCTGGTTCTCGCGCATCCACGCGTCGTCGTAGATCTTGGACAGGTAACGCTCGCCGGTGTCGGCCAGGATCGTGACGACCAGTGCGGCCGGGTCGTCGAGGCGGCGGGCCACCTCGAGGGCCACGTGCACGTTGAGGCCGCTCGACCCTCCCACGAACAGCCCCTCCTCACGCGTGAGACGCCGCGCCATGCGGAAGGCGTCGCGGTCGGTGACCGCGACGAACTCATCCACCACGTCGAAGTGGAGCGAGGTGGGGATCTTGTCGCCGCCCACGCCCTCGACCTTGTAGGGGAAGCCGTCGCCCTTCGTGTGGGTCGCGGCGTACTCCGCATAGATCGACCCCACCGGATCGGGTGCGACGACCCGGACCGCGGGGTTGCGCTCCTTGAGGTAGCGTCCGACCCCCGAGACGGTGCCTCCGGTGCCCGGCGAGCAGACGAAGTGCGTGACGCGGCCGGAGGTCTGCTCCCAGATTTCGGGCCCGGTGGTCCGGTAGTGCGCCTCGGGGTTCACCGGGTTGAAGTGCTGGTCGGCGAGCACCGCGCCCGGCGTCGCGGCCACGATCGCCTTGGCCTTCTGGATGTAGTACTCCGGGTGATCGGGGGGCACGGCGGTCGGCACCACCACCACCTCCGCTCCGAACGCCCGCAGCAGCCGGATCTTCTCGGTGGACATCTTGTCGGGGATGGTGAAGATGCAGCGGTAGCCCTTGATGGCCGCGGCGATGGCGAGCCCGACGCCGGTGTTGCCGCTGGTGCCCTCCACGATGACGCCGCCGGGCTTCAGGGCCCCGCTCCGCTCCGCGGCCTCGATGATCGCCAGGCCGATACGGTCCTTGACGGAGCCGCCGGGGTTGAACTGCTCCGCCTTGGCGAGCACGGGCGTGCGGAGCCCGCGACCCACGCGGCCGAGACGAATCATCGGCGTGCGCCCGATCGCGTTCAGAACGCTGTCCAAGGGAGCCGGAGCCCCGGTCATTGTGGCGCCCGCGTCGCCGGCTCCGTGCCGTGACGGAAGATCACCGGCTGGTAGAACGCCATACCCACCGGCTGGCCGTTGCGATGGGCCGGGGCGAATTGGAGCAGGGCGGCGCCGCGCAGCGCCGCGGAGTCGAGGCCCGGCGTCCCGGACGATGCGGCGACGCGCGTGGACTCCGGCCGCACGCGGCCCGCCGAGTCGACGTAGAGGCGGAGCCGGACGTCGCCGTCCACGCCGTCGTCGTAGAGGTCCGGCGGATACTGGAACGGCGAGTCGCTGTTGACGGCGACCGGCACGTCGTTCTCCACGGTGGCGGCGGCCTGCGCCGGCTCGCGACCGCGACAGGCCGCCGCGGCTGCCAGCCACGCGCCGGCCACGACGCGCCACGACACCGCCACCGAGCTCCGGCTCATCACGTCTCCTTGCCCGGCGCGGTGGCCGTGCCACCGTGCGCCCGGCGCTGCAGGTCCGCGAGCCGCGCGAGCGCTTCGCGCGGCGTAAGGCCGTCGAGGTCGAGCGCCCGCAACTCGGCCAGCACGGGGTTCTCGGCCGGCGCGAACAGCGCCAGCTGGTCGGCGGGCGACGGCGTCGACGCCACGCGGTGTCCCGCTTCGAGCGAGCGGAGAACCGCGCGGGCGCGGTCGAGCACCTCTGCCGGCAGCCCGGCGAGGCGGCCGACGTGGATTCCATAGGAGCGGTCCGCTCCGCCGGGGCGGAGCCGGTGGAGGAAGATCACGTCATCGCCGGACTCGTGCACCGCGACGTTGAAGTTGACGATGCGCGGGTATCGCTCCGCGAGCTGGGTGAGCTCGTGGTAGTGCGTCGCGAACACCGCCTTGCAGCCGATCCGCTCGTGCAGATGCTCGGCGACCGCCCAGGCGATCGCCACCCCGTCGTAGGTGGAGGTGCCGCGACCGATCTCGTCGAGCAGGACGAGGCTCCTGCGGGTCGCATTGTGGAGGATGGACGCCGTCTCGCTCATCTCCACGAGGAACGTGCTCTGGCCGCGAGCCAGGTCGTCGCTCGCCCCCACCCGCGTAAACAGGCGGTCCACCACGCCGATGCGCGCCGAGCGCGCGGGCACGAACGAGCCGGCCTGCGCCAGGATCACCAGCAGGGCGGCCTGGCGCAGCACGGTGCTCTTGCCCGCCATGTTGGGGCCCGTGACGATCATGATCTGGCGCTCGGCGTCGAGGTGGAGGTCGTTGGGAATGAACGCCTCGCGCGGCATCACCCGCTCCACGACCGGGTGCCGGCCCGCCTCGATATCGAGCGCGAAGCCGTCGACGACCTCGGGCCGCGTGTAGCCGCTGCGGGCGGCGACCTCGGCCAGAGACGCCAGCACGTCCGCGGCCGCCACCCGCGCCGCCGTGTCCTGGATCCGCCGGATCGCGCGGCCGGCCACGTCACGCAGTTGGACGAATACGTGCTCCTCGAGCGCCGCGATCTCCTCCTCGGCGCCAAGGACCTTCGCCTCGTAGGCCTTGAGCTCGGGCGTCACGTAGCGTTCCGCGCCGCTCAGCGTCTGACGGCGCTCGTAGTCGGCGGGCACGGCGTCCCGGTTCGCGCGGGTCACCTCGATGTAGTAGCCGAAGACCTTGTTGTAGCCGACCTTGAGCGAGCCGATCCCGGTGCGCGAACGCTCCCGCGCCTGGAGGGCGGCGATGTACGCCCGTCCGCCGTCCCGCAGCGCGCGGAGTTCGTCCAGCGCCGGCGTGTGGCCCGGGCGGATGACATCGCCGTCGCCGAGCGCGGCTGGCGGCCGGTCCACCAGCGCGGCCGCCAGTCCGGCGGCCAGGTCCGGCAGCAGGTCGAACCCCGCGCCCAGGTCGTACAGGTCGGCGATTGCGGCGGCGAGGGGGGGCAGGCGCTCGAGCGACGTGCGCAGCGCGCCGAGGTCGCGCGGCGTAGCGCGTCGGGCCGCCGCCCTGGCGCCCAGGCGCTCGAGGTCGCGGACGCCATCCAGCGCCTCGCGGATCGACGCGCGCCGCGGCTCGTCCGCGACCAGGGCCGCGACGGCATTGAGGCGCGTCGCGATGGCCGCCGGGTCGGTGAGCGGGGCGAGGAGCCAGGCCCGGAGCAGCCGCGCGCCCATCGGCGTCATGGTGCGATCCACCACGGCGAGGAGGGTGGCGTCCTCGCCGCCGGGCCGCAGCGGCTCGACGAGCTCGAGGTTGCGGCGCGTCATCGCGTCGACGTGGAGCTGCCCCTCGGTCCGCCGGGCCACCGGTCGGCACAGCTGCGGCACACCGCCCGGCTGGAGCTCGGTCAGGTAACGCAGCAGGGCGCCCGCCGCTCCCACGGCCAGCGTGTCCTCGGGTCCGAGCCCGAGGCCGTCCAGCGACGCGAGCTCGAAGCGGCGGGCGAGATCCTCGCCGGCGAGGGCGGGGTCGAACTCCCAGCGCTCCCGCCGCGTGACGAGCACGCCGGGCGGGGCGAGCGCCGCGGCGCCCTCGGGGACGATGACCTCCGACGGGTTGTAGCGCTGCAGCGCCGCCTCGAGCGCCGGGGCCGGGCCGCTCTCCAGGACGAACTCGCCGGTCGACAGGTCGGCCGCCGCGAGGCCCGTCCGGGTGCCGTCGCTCGCCAGCGCGACGAGGAACGTGTTGCGCCGCTCCTCGAGCAGGTCGTCCGACATCACCGCGCCCGGTGTCACGACCTCGATCACCTCGCGGCGCACGATCCCCTTGGCGAGCTTGGGATCCTCGACCTGCTCGCAGATGGCCACGCGGAATCCCCGCTCCACGAGGCGCTTGATGTACACGGACGCCGCCTTGACGGGCACGCCGGCCAGCGGCACTTCGGAGGCGCCGCCGTTGTTGCGCGACGTGAGCGTGAGGCCGAGCGTGCGCGCGGCCACCTCCGCGTCGTCCTCGAACATCTCGTAGAAGTCGCCCATCCGGAACAGGAGAATGGCATCGCGGTGCCGCCCCTTGATCTCGCGGTACTGCTGCATGAGCGGCGTCGAGACATCGATGCCGGGCAGCGTCACGTGGCCGGCACGACGAAGGGGTGTCCGCCGACCGTGCGCTTGAGCCGGGCGGCGGCTGCAGCGGCCTCGGCCTCGGTCGCGAAGGGACCGACTCTGACCCGGAGCAGTCCGTCCGAGCCCTTCACGAGGCGGCCGGGCTGGCCGGCTCCGGTGAGCCGGTTCAGCAGGGCCTGGGCCGTGCGACTCGACCTGGTGGCCGTCACCTGCACCTCGAAACGCGGGACGGGCCGGCCCGCGGAGGTGGATTCCGGCCGCACCGCTCCACGGGCTGTGTCTGTTGCGGCGGCTGGCGGTGCCGCGCCGGTCGTGTCGGCGGGCGGCGCGGCCGCCACCCCTGCACAGCGGCCGTGGTAGAAGGCGACCTGGTTGAGGAATTCCACGTCCGCCGCTTCCTCGGTGCGCGCGGAATCGAGCAACGCGCAGGCGGCCGCCGGATTGCCGACCTCGAAGGCGGCCCGGCCCGCCCACAATGCGGCGCGGCCGCGCAGCGCGCTGGTCGGATAGTCGCTGCGCAGGCGCTCCGCCAGCTGGAGCGCGGCCGGGCTGTTGCCGGCCGCCAACGCCAGCTGCGCGAGCTGGAGCAGGGCTTGATCAGCCCAGGGCGAGGTGGAGTACTCGATGGCCACGCGCCGCAGGTCTCGCTCGGCGCTGTCGCCGGACACTGCGAGGCGCCCGCGCCAGTACAGGGCCTCCACGTAGGCGGCATCACCGGGCTTGGCCTTCGCCAGCTCCGCGGCGACGATGCGCCGAGCCGAGTCGCCGCGCCCTTCCGCGGCCAGCTGGACGGCGGTGCGGAGGGCCGGATTGTCCTGCGCCATCGAGGCTCGGGTCGACGCGGCGACGCACAAGGCAGCCACCACCGTCGCCACCACGATGGTTCGGCCTCTCGCCAGGCGGCGCATACCCGCGCTCATGCCGCCGCCCCCGCTCCGACCCCGAGCGACAACACGACCTCGGTGACGACGCCCTCCTCGTCCGATACCGTGGTACTCTTGAGCCGCGCGTCGGCCTTGAGCAGCGCGGCCAGCCCAGCGTCCAACTCCTGCGTGGACCAGCGGGACGCGTCCCGGACCCAGCCGGCAGCTTCCTCGGTCCAGTTCCTGAGGCCGAACGGCCGAGCCGCCTGGATGGCTCGGAACACCCGGTCCTTGGCGGCGGCGCCCGAGTCCCCGGCCTCGAGATGGGCGCGGGCGAGTGCGAGTCCCACGAACGCCGTGGCGAGCGAGGAGACCAGGCGCACGCCCGACGTCCCCGGGCTCGCCAACAGGCGCGGGACCATCGCGGCGGCCTCCGGAAAGCGTCGAGTCGTGACGGCGTCGACGAAGTCGCCCACCGTCTCGCCGTGCCGCACCCCCACGAGCGCGGTGACGTCCGCGACCGTCACCGGCCGGCCCTGGGCGGCCCCGGCCAGTTTCGCCACCTCGGCCGCGAGTTGCGCCAGATCGTCGCCGACCGCCTCCTGCAGGTGGCGCGCCGCGTCGTCCTCGATCGCTACGCCGCCCTGCTTCGCATGATGAAGGATCCACTTGAGCACGCGCGCCGGCTCCAGCAGCTCGAACTCCACCGCGCCGCTCGCCCGCTCGAGTCCGGGGTCGGGCTTCGTGCCCGCCGATTGAAGCAGGACGAGCACCGTCTCGGGCAACGGGCGACCCACGTACGCGGCGACGGCAGTGCGCAGGGACTGCTGCTTCGTTCGCTTCTGCTGCAGGCACTCCACCTCGCTGAGCACGACGCAGCGCCGCGGCGCGAGCATCGGCGGAGTCTCGACGAGCGAGCGGAACTGATCCGCCGACAGCTCGGGGGCGCGCCGCCGATCCAGATTGAACTCGCGGGTCGCGTCCTCGACGGCGAGCTCCGTGATCCGGCGCACGGCCTCGTCCTTCAGGAGCTCTTCGTCGCCATAGAAGTAGTAGACAGGCTGGACTTCGCCCCTGGCGAGGGAGCGCTGCAACGCATCGAACGACCGGCCCGGCATCGGGCGCAACTTAGCCCGAAACGGTATACCGCAAAAGGCTGGTGGGGCTTACGGCCCGCCCCACACGGCGGGCACATCGAACCGCACTCGGTCCTGGCCGGGCGCCGGCGGGGCCTGCTCGATCACGAGGATGGAATTCAGCGGGTGGAAGGTCTCGATCTGGATCCGCGGGAGATCCGGCGGCAGGCCCGGATCGCCGGCGCCGGGATGGCTCGCGGAATTCGCTGCGGCGACCCACCCCGGCGAACCGGAGGCCTGCTGCGCACCCGCCCCGCGGTGGGCAGCGCGCGTCTCGAGCCAGTCCCATCCGATGAAGCCGGCCGCGGCCACGATCAACAGGGCGCCGACCGCTCCGGACCAGCCGACCATCCCCGGCATCCGCACCGCGAGCTCGCCGCGCAGCCGCCGCCGCAGGCGCGGGCCGAACCCTCGCGAGACGCCCACCGACGGAAGCCCGCGCAGCAGGGTGACACCGGCGCGCAAAGCGGCGTCGAAGCGCCGGCAGGCGGGGCAGAGCGCCAAGTGCGCATCGGCCTCCGCCCGGCTGCTCGGCGGCAGCAGCCCATCGGCGAAATCAGAGTATTGTTCTCGGAACTCGCAACAGTTCATGCGGATCCAGGCAAGGACCCTAGTCTTACCGCGCGGGGCGCCGCCGGTTCCGCGGCGCCCCGGACGGGTCAGTCGAGGTGGGGCTGAATGATGGCGGCGAAATTGTTCCGGGCGCGGTTCAGCCGGCTCTTCACCGTGCCAAGATTGCAGCCCGTGATCTCGGCGATCTCCTCGTAGGTCTTGCCTTCCAGCTCGCGCAGGACGAACACCACCCGGTGGTGTTCGGGGAGCTGCGACACCGACTGTTCCACCAGCTCGCGCAGGTGGCGCTTGCGGAACAGGTCGTCGGGCCGCGAGCTCGAATCCTCGAACTGCAGCGGCCGGTGGTCGGCCTCCCAGTGGCGCTTGATGGTCTGGAACAGCACCAGCGGATTCCGGCTGCGATTGCGCAGTTCGTTCTTTGCGAGGTTGGACGCGATCGTGTACGCCCAGGTCGAGAACTTCTTCGTCTGGTCGAAACGGTGAAGGTGGCGGTAGATCCGGATGAACACCTCCTGAACCAGATCCTCCGCACGCTCCCGGTCGCCCACGGTGCGATAGATGAAGTTCAACAGCCGCACCTGGTACCGGGACACCAGCTCGTCGAAGGCGCGATCGTTGCCTTCGAGAAACGCCTGCACCACTTGGCCGTCGTCGAGGGCCGTAAACGGGGCGCCCAGGGTCCGATGGGGACTTTGGAGTGCGTCCTTCATCGCCAGGGTCATGTGCCACCCGCTCTGAATGGGGAATCTCGTACTCCCCAAGAGCAGAAAGCGTACCCGTCGTCCCTGCCCAAGTGGCATGGCGGCCAAGGCGTTGCCGCTGAGAAACTTGTCCTTCGTTGCGGCCTTCCGAGCGGGATCCGCGAAATACTGCCCGGTGTCCCCTGGAGGCTACAGTCCCAGCCGGAAACCTGCGAAAAAGAGAACAGCCACGGCGGTCTTGGCGTCCACCAGCTCTCCGTCCCTGATCATGGCGAGCGCCTCGCTGGTGGGCACCGGCTTGAGCTCGAGGAACTCATCCGGCTCGGGCCGCTGGTCTTCGGGCTTCACGACCAGGTCGAAGGCGGCGAAGAGGTGAATCCGCTCGTCGGTGAAGCCCGGCGTCGTGTAGACCGTCGTGAGCCGCTGCCACCGCGCGGCGGTGGCCCCGGCCTCCTCGAGGAGCTCGCGGCGTGCGCAGCCCTCGGGTGATTCGCCGGGCTCGAGCCGGCCGGCGGGGATCTCCCAGATCGGGCCGCCGGCCGCGTAGCGGTACTGCCTGATCAGCAGGAGCTGGGGATCGTCGCCCGAGGAGAGCACGGGGATCACGGCCGCCGCGCCGGGGTGGCGGATCATCTCCAGCTCGCCGCTCGTGCCGTTGGGGTAGCGCACGGTGTCGACGTCGAGATTCACGACGCGGCCCGAGTAGATCCGCCGCGTCGCGGTCCGGTCTTGCACCTCGTCACTCACTTGGGGCTCCGGCCCCACATGTCGCGGCCGACGACCGGTCCCTCGTGCAGTGCCGCCAGTCCCGGCTCGATCTGGCTGCGGTCTCCGACCACGACGATCGCGAGGTGGTCGGGGTCGAGGTAGCGCCGCGCGACCCCCTGCACCTCGGCCGCGGTCACGGCGTCGATCCGCGGGATGTAGGCGGCGAAGTAGTCGAGCGGCAGGCCGTAGACCAGCAGCTCGGCGAACTGCCGCGCGGCGCCCCGGGTGGTCTCGAATTCGCCGGGGAGGCCGAGGGTGATGTACGCCTTGGCCTTGTCGAGCTCCGCCTGCGGCACCGAGTCGTCGCGAATGCGTCGCAGCTCGCGGAGGAACTCGATGAGCGCGCTGTCGGTCTTCGCCGTGACGACGGACGACGCGGCCACGAACGGACCGGCCTGGAGCCGCATCGCGAACTGGGAGCTGGCGCCGTAGGTGTAGCCGTGGGTTTCGCGCAGGTTCTGGTTGAGGCGCGACGTGAACGAGCCACCGAGGATGGTGTTCAGGACCTGGAGGGCGAAGTAGTCCGGCGTGGCGCGGCTCACCCCGACCTGGCCGATGCGGAAGACGGACTGGGCGGCGCCGGGCTTGTCGACCAGGTAGATGGTGCGCTCGGCGGCAGCCGGAGGCGGCGCCTGGGCGACGGAGGGCGCATCGACGCGGGCCCAGTCCCCCCACCGCGTGGCGACGAGCCGCCGGGCCTCCTCCAGCGTGACGTCGCCCACGACCAGCAGGCGCGCGCCGTTGGGCCGGTAGTACGAGCGATAGAAGTCCATCACGCGGTCGCGGCTCAGGGCGGCGGTCGAGGCCTCCGTGCCGTTGGTCGGGCGCCCGTACGGGTGCGCGAAACCGAAAACGATCGCGGCAAATGCGACGTTGGCCATTGCCACCGGCTGGTCCTGCTGCTGGAGCAACTGAGCGCGCCGCAGGTCCCGCTGGCGTGCGATCTCCGAATCCGGGAAGGTCGGGCGCAGCATCACGTCCGCCAGGAGGTCCAGGGCCAGGCCGAGTCGCCGCTTGGGAACGTGAACCGATGCCACCGCGCCGTCGTAACTGGCGCTGGTGTTGAGGGACGCGCCGAGGTAGGCCGCCTCGTCGGCGATGTCGAGGGCGGTGCGGGCCCCCGCGCCCTGCTGGAGCATGAGGGCCGTGAAGGTCGCGAGGCCGGGAAGATCGTCGGGATCGCGTACCGTCCCGGCGTCCACCAGCAGCGTGACGTCCACGACCGGGACCTTGTGCATCTCCACGACGGCGATCTGGAGCCCGTTGGGGAGCGTGGCCGTCTGGATGGCCGGCACGCGGAGGGCCGGCGGTGGAGGCAGCGTGGGCGGATGGGAGCGATCCGGCTGCTGCGCGGCGAGTGTGGCGGCAGGGAGGGCGGCCAGCAGGGCCACCAGCGCGAGCGGACGAGGGCCCGGGGCGGTCATCGGGAGGCTCCTTCGGTCGCCGCAAGGTCGGTGTGGCCGGCCGGCACGACGCTCAGCACGACGCGGTGTGGGCGCAGGAGGTAGTCCCGCGCCAGGCGCTGGACCTCGGCCGGCGTGACGCGGCGGTAGCGATCCAGATCGCGCTCGAAGTAGTCGGGGGTTCCCACGAAGTAGTCGTAGTAGTTGAGCTGGTCGGCCTTGCCGCCGAACGAGCCCACCCGTTCCAAGCGGTCGAGGAAATAGGCCTCGTTGCCGTTTTGCGCCCGCTCGACCTCGCGCGCCGTGGGGCCCGAATCGGCGAGGACGCGTATTTCCCGGTCGATCACCGAGGCCAGCTCGTCGAGGCGGTGGCCGGGGCGCGCGGTGGCGAAGATCTCGAACCTGCCGTCGATCCGGCCGCCGTCCTGGAAGGCTGCGACCTGGGTCGCGATCTGCAGCTCGTAGACGAGCCGCCGGTAGAGCCGCGACGCCTTGCCGCCGCCGAGGACGTCCGCGAGCACGTCGAGCGCGGCGTCGTCGGGCGCGAACGCCTTCACCGTGTGCCATGCGTCGTAGAGTCGGGGCAGCTGCACGCGGTCCTCGAGCGTGGCGTAGACGTCGGCCGGCAGGGCGACGGCCGGCGGCGGCGTGCGCTTGACGGCCGGGCCGCGCGCGAGGCCGCCGAACCACCGTCGCACCAGGGTGCGCACTTCGGGTACCGTCACGTCGCCCGCGACGACCATCGTCGCGTTGCTCGGTGTGTAGTAGGTCCTCGAGAACTGCCGCACGTCCTCGATGCTCGCGGCGTTGAGATCGGCCATCGAGCCGATCACCGGCCAGCTGTACGGGTGGTCGGCCGGATAGAGCCGCTTGAGGATGTTCTCCTGGGCGAGACCGTACGGCTGGTTTTCGTAGCTCTGGCGTCGCTCGTTCTGCACCACGCCCCGCTGCAGGTCCACCTTGGGCGGCGTGATCTCGGGCAACAGGAACCCCATCCGGTCCGAGTCGAGGTACAGCATCAGCGCCAGCGCGTTGGCGGGCCCGTCCTCGAAGTAGTTGGTGCGGTCCTCGGTGGTCGAGCCGTTGTTGTCGCCTCCGGCGGCCTCGAGCAGCCGGTCGAACTGCCCCGTGGGGACGTGCTCGGACCCCATGAACATCAGGTGCTCGAACAGATGGGCGAATCCCGTGCGACCCGCGCGCTCGTCCGACGATCCGACGTGATACCAGGTGTTGACGGTCACGATCGGCACGGAGTGGTCCTCGTGCACGATCACCTTCAGGCCGTTGGCGAGCGTGAAGGAGGTGTACGGCACGTGCAGCGCCTGGGCGGCCAGCGGGCTTCCCGGGGCGGCCGCCAGGAGCACGGTGGCCGCCATCACCCCGGGGAGCCCACTCCACCGGGCCACGTGAACGCGAGCGGTCATCTTCACCTCGTCGAGGGTTTGACGATGGAGCGGGGCGCGAGCCGGGGCGGCTAGAGGTCGAACGCCTCGCCGAGCCGGGGTACGTCCACCTGCTTGACGCCGAGGTCGCGCAGCAGGCCGGCCATGGCCTGGAGCTGCTCGGTCTCGCCGTGGACCGTGAAGGCCCGCTTGGGAATCTCCCCGAGGCCTACGACCCACTGCCGCAGTTCGTTTCGGTCCGCGTGGCCCGAATACCCGCCGATGGTCGCGACCTCACAGCGACGCGGCAGCATCTCGCCGAAGATCCGCACCTCCTTCGCCCCGGCCTGGAGGCGCGCGCCGAGCGTGTAGCTGGCCTGGAAGCCGACGATGAGGACGAGGTTGCGGTGATCGCCGATGCCGTTGCGCAGGTGGTGGAGAATGCGGCCCGACTCCGCCATGCCCGAGGCCGCGATGATGATCGCCGGACCGCGGACGCCGTTCAGCGCCTTCGACTCTTCCACCGACCGGACGTACTTCACCATCGGGAAACGGAACAGGTCGTCGGCCTCCCGCACCAGACGCTCCGACAGATCGAACGCCTCGGGATGCAGCCGGAACACGTCGGTCGCGTTTACGGCGAGCGGCGAGTCGACGTAGATCGGGATCTTGGGGATCGCCTTGTCGCGTGCCAGGCCGTGCAGCTCGTAGATCAGCTCCTGCGCCCGCTCGATGGCGAAGGCGGGGATGAAGATCTTGCCGCCCCGGGCGGCGACCTTGTTGACGAACGCGGCGAGCATCCCCTGCGCTTCCAGCACCGTCTCGTGGACCTTGTTGGCGTAGGTGCTCTCGACGACCAGCACGTCCGCCGGCCCCTCGGGCGGCTTCGGGTCGCGGATGATCGGCAGGCCCCAGCGGCCGATGTCGCCCGAGAAGACGACGCGGCGCGTGGTGCCGGCGGCGTCGATGTCGAGCACCACGGACGCCGAGCCGAGCATGTGGCCGGCGTCGAAGTAGGTCAGGCGGATGCCGGGCGCAATGTCGAGCGGCTTCTCGTACGGCAGGCTCACCATGTGGTCCACGACCCGGGTGGCGTCCTGGGCCGTGTACAGCGGCTCGGCGAGGTGGTTGCCGCCGCGTTTCTTCAGGAACTCGAAGTCCTTCTCCTGGATGTAGCCGGAGTCGGGCAGCATCACGCTCGCGAGGTCGCGGGTGGCGGAGGTGCAGAAGATCGGCCCGGTGTATCCGAGCTTCACCAGCAGCGGGAGGCGGCCGGTGTGGTCGATGTGAGCGTGGCTCACCACGACGACGTCGACGTCCCCGACCGCGAGCGGAAAGGCCTCGTTCTTCCGGCGCGCTTCCTCGCGGCGTCCCTGAAACATGCCGCAGTCGAGGAGGACACGCTTCGGGCCGATCTCGAGCAGGTGCATCGAGCCGGTCACCTCGCCGGCGGCACCCCAGCAAGCCAGGCGCATCAGCCCTCCCGCTGGAAGACGGCGACGAGCCTGCGGGGGCCGAGCGCGACCAGCTCGACGAGGGTCCACCCGCCGCGGCGGCGCTCGTTCAGCTCGTCGGTCAGGCTCTCCTCGTCGGTGAGGCTCCGGCCGGTGAGCCGGATGATCGCGGTCTGATACTCGGTCATGGTCAGCGGGTCCCGAACAGGCGGTCGCCGGCGTCGCCGAGGCCGGGCAGGATGTAGCCGTGCGCGTTGAGCTGGCGGTCGAGCGCGGCGGCGTAGACGGGCACGTCGGGGTGCAGGTCGAGCATCCGCGTGACTCCTTCGGGCGCCGCGACGATGCACAGCAGCCGGATCGAGCGGGCACCGGCCTTCTTCAGGGCGGTGCACGCGGCCGCGGCGGAGCCGCCGGTGGCGAGCATCGGGTCGAGCAGGAAGAAGTCCCGCTGCTCCTGGGCGCTGGGCACCTTGAAGTAATAGTCCACCGGCTCGAGGGTATCGTGATCCCGGTACAGGCCGATGTGGCCCACCCGGGCGGCGGGCACCAGGCGGAGAATCCCGTCCACCATCCCGAGGCCGGCACGCAGCACCGGCACGAGGGCGAGCTTCTTCCCGGCGACCTTCTCGCCGGTCATGTGCTCGAGCGGCGTATCGAGCTCCACGGGCTCGGTCGGCAGGTTCTTGGTGACCTCGTAGAACATCAGCATCGCGATTTCGCTCACGAGGTCGCGGAAGTCCTTGACCGGGGTCCGCTTGTCGCGCAATACGTGGAGCTTGTGCCGGATGAGGGGATGGTCGGGGATCGCGAGGTTGGGGAAGGTGGGCATGCTCTAAACTGCGCCCGCCCTCGTCCCGCTGCAACGCTGCAACTCCGCGACCCTGCCCACTATCTTTGTGACGCCCGGCCAGGTAGCTCAGTTGGTAGAGCAGCGGACTGAAAATCCGCGTGTCGGCAGTTCAATTCTGCCCCTGGCCACTCCATCGGGACCACGAAGCGCCCCGGTCGCTCGACAGCCGGGGCGCTGGGTTTGCACGCGAGGTGGGGGCAGCGCGGAGGCCTAGAACAGGTTCGCCGCCCGCACGCGGAAGTCCACGTTGTCCTTCATCCACGTCCACAGGTCGTGCTGCTCTGCCAGCGGCAGGGCGGTCTTGTACTGCATGTGCCAGCCCGCCATGACCTGCTGCTCCTGCGTCCACAGGCGCACGCGTTGTCGACGGACGAGCCGCTTCCAGTCCTCGCCGACGGTGGGGTTCGCGTACAGCAGGCGGACGGTGACGCTCCGCGAGAGGAACTCGAGCGGCCCGAGGTCGATGCGCGCGTAGGGGTTGTCGTGCGACACCAGGCGCGCGCCCGGCGGCACGTCCGGCACGCCGTCCGAGAGCACGACCACGTTGAGCGGCGCCAGGATCAGGCCGCGCTCCTTCACGAGCTCCGCCACGCGCTGGAAGAACGCGTTGAAGTCGGTGTACGCGTCGTTCGGTGGAAACCAGGTCCTGAGGTCCGCCGCGATCTGCTCGGGGCCCCGGCCCACGAAGTCGTTGATCGGGTGGAACGGCTTCGGCTCGCCCGGGCGCTCCCCGCCGATCGAGCCCACGAACAAGGCGCTCGGTGGCCTGAGGCTGTCCAGGCCCTGGAGGTGCGAGACGATGTAGATGGCCGCGAATTGCACGGCGTCGTCATACAGTTTGGCGTCGCGGAACGACCCGCTGGCGTCGATGCCGATGATCAGCGTGCTCGGTGCCGGCTGCCCGGGCTGAGCGCCCCCGGCGGTGCAGGCGCCGAGCACCAGGAAGCCCAGCAGCGCTGCGCGGCGCGTCATGCGCCCACCCGGGCCATCGGCTGCGCCGCGGGCGCGATGACCCGCGGCGTGCTCGCGAGCACCTCGTCCAGGGAGCGGAAGGGCAGGGAGAAGATGGGGCGGCCGAGGATCACCACCACGGCGAGATTGAGGCCCGCCGCCAGCACCTGCAGCACCGGCAGCGTGAGCAGCTCGAACACCCTGCGGGCCTCTTCCTTGAACCACTCCATCTCGGCCTTGAGGGCGGTGACGGGACCGCGCCAGAACTCCACGTCCAGCTCCCCGCTCGCGGCCACGCTGGCCTTCGCGCCGGGCATGCTGTGCCGCGCTAGAATGCCGAGGAAGGTCGGCGTACCGAAGCGGCCGAACAGGAACCACGTCATCGCGCGGACGCCCGCCCAGCCGAAAGAGGCCAGCAGCAGCGTGGAGACGAATCCCAGCTTCAAACCGGTCTGGTTCGCGATCCACGGGGTGATGGCGTCGACCAGCTCCCGATAGAGGAACAGGACCTCGAAGAACATCACCGCCGCCTCGGCGATCACCATCCCGACGATCTCGGCGGCGCGACGCGACTTGATCGCCTCGGACAACACCTGAATGGCCGCGAAGCTGCCCGAGACGACGATGAACAGGAATGGCCACAGCACGAGGCTCACGCCCAGGCTGGAGAACTGCTGGCCGGTGATGTCCGCGAGCAACTCCGCGATCGTGGGCTTGAGGGTGAACGTGAAGATCGTCGCCTCGAGGGCCGACCACAGGAGCAGGAACAGGAAGGCGACCCAGGGCACGCCCGGCTGGAAATACTGCCGCGTGCCCCAGTCGAGCAGCGCGAACGGCCGCGTGACGAGGAACCGGAGCAGCCGCCAGAGCAGCGAGGCGGCAAGCTTCAGCAGGTTCCAGATCCACCCCAGCAGCACGACCCCGACGCGGACCAGGCCGGCCCAGTAGAACCAGATCATCCTCCCGGCGTCCCACCAGGACAGAAGCAGCACCGTGAGGAAGCCGCCGCGGCCTGAGCGGAACGGCAGCGTGTAGAGCGAGGCCATGGTGCACCACAGCGCCGCCACGAGGAGCGAGGTGGGCAGGAGCAGCAACACCGCCTTCGCCGCGCCTCCCGCGGCCGTGGTGCCGGTGAAGGTGAACGGCAGCACGACGCGCTGGAAGTCGAGTATCCAGGTGAACCCCGACGCGATCACCCGGAGCGTCTGCTGCCACTGCTCCGGGAACGTCTGCTGCAGGGACGCGAGCATGGCCTCATCTCCGGTGCTGGAGGCACTCAGGTCCGATGGTCGTTCTGGGGATGACCCGGGGAGTGGCCGGGTCGTAACCGCGGCGCCGCGCCGCGTCGGCCGGTCAGCCGCCTGTCGGCACGGCGATGCCGCGGCTGGTCATGCAGCGCCGTAAGGAGTTAGCTCCGGTCGCGCCGTGGCCGGGGGCCATCCGCTTGTAGCAGAATTGTGACGGCGGGCGAACGCCGGAAGCGACGTTCAGCTCACGGGTCCTCGCCGAGCGTGGCGTAATAGCCGGCCACCCTCTCGCGGGCGCCCTTCCGCGTGTACACGTCCGGGCGCCGCGACTCGATCACCTCGGCGATGACGGCCGCCACTTCCTCGGCGCTCTGCGAGTCCGGCAGCTGGCGCGAGTCGGGGCCGCCGTGCAGCGCGTTCAGGCCGAAGTCGGTGCGCACCACGGGGGGAGAAACCAGCGAGAACTGGATCCCCGGGTGGGTCCGCTGCACCTCCGCCCGCATCGTGGCCGTGAGGGCGTTGAGGAAGTGCTTCGCGCCGCAGTACGCCGAGCGAATGACCGCAAACGGAATCCGCCCCAGCATCGACGAGACGTTGATGACCTGCCCGGTGCCCCGCGCCTTGAAGTGGGGCAGCACTTCCTGCATGCCGTACAGCGCCGATTTCACGTTCAGCCGCATCACTTCGTCCACGTCTTCGTCGGTCAACTCCGAGGGCGGGCGGGAGATCCCCTGGCCCACGTTGTTGATCCACACGTCGATCTGGCCGAATCGCGACAGCGCCTCGGCGGCGACGCGGCGGACGTCCTCGCGCCGGGCGACGTCGGCCACCAGGGCCACCGCGCGGCCACCGCACCGGGCCGCGACGGAGTCCAACGCGTCCTGGCGGCGCGCGACCAGGACCACCGACATCCCGTGACCGGCCAGCAGCTGGGCGGTCGCGGCGCCGATGCCGGCGCTCGCGCCCGTGATGACCACGACCTTCTCGCTCATGGCAATACCTCGTCACGCAGCACGACACGACTGGCTGGACGCACGCTGTCATCGCGCCCCGTCGGGCGGTAGACTACGCGCAGCAGGAGTGTGATCCGAACCTGCGACCGGAGCGCGCGGTGAGCAAGATCGTCGTCCTCGGCGGTGGGCTGGTGGGTCGCGTGATCGCGCGCGACCTGGCCCGGGAGAAGGACTTCCACGTCAGCGTGGCCGACGCCGCCGAAGCGACGCGGACCCGGCTTCGCGCGGAAGGTCTCTCCCCCATCGCCCTCGATCTGGGGGACGACGACGCGGTGCGCCGGGCCATCGCCGGCGCCGACGTCGTCGTCGGTGCCGCTCCGGGGCACATGGGCTTCCGCCTCCTGCGGCTGGTCATCGAAGCAGGCAAACCGTACGCCGACATTGCGTTCATGCCCGAGGACTTCCTCGAGCTGGACGGCCTCGCGCAGGAGCGGGGCGTGACCGCCGTAGTGGACTGCGGGGTCGCCCCGGGCCTCTCCAACCTCCTGTGCGGCCGGGCGGAGCACGAGTTCGACAGCGTCGAGCGGATGCTCATCCTGGTCGGTGGACTGCCCAAGAACCGCGTCTGGCCCTTCGAGTACCGGGTCGTCTTCTCGGCGGTGGACGTGATCGAGGAGTACACCCGCCCCGCACGCTGGGTGGAGCACGGCCGGCTGGTGACCAAGCCGGCGCTGACGGACGTCGAGCCGGTGGACCTGCCGCGCGTCGGCACCGTCGAGGCGTTCAACACCGACGGCCTGCGCAGCCTCGCCAGGACCCTCCACGCCCCGTTCATGAAGGAGAAGACGCTGCGCTGGCCGGGTCACGTGGAGAAGATGCGGATGCTGCGCGAGACGGGCTTCCTGTCGCAGGAGCCGATCGACGTGGCGGGCATTCGGGTGCGCCCCTACGACGTGACGACCAAGCTGCTGTTCGACGCCTGGCGCCTCCCCCCGAGCGAGGCGGACCTCACCGTGATGCGCGTCGAGGCGACGGGCACCGTGGGCGGCGCGCGCCAGACCTGGACGTGGGACCTGTACGACGAAGCCGATCCCGCCACGGGCTTCCACTCGATGGCGCGGACGACCGGTTTCCCGTGCGCGCTGGTCGCGCGCCTGCTGGCCCGCGGCGAGCTGCGGCGTCCCGGCGTGCAGCCTCCGGAGCGCCTGGCCGGCGACGACCGGTTCTTCGCGCAGATGATGGCGGGGCTGAGCGAGCGCGGCGTCACGATCACCCGGACGGCCGCACCCGCCTAGCGCTCGCGGTGCGCCGCCGGTCCCGGCGACCGCTCGATCACCGGACCGGGTACAGCGCCGCCGCCTTCGCCGCGTCGAAGCTCAGCGGATACGCCACGACGTCGGCCGACCAGACCTCCACGTACTCGCCGCGGTTGAGCGCCCCTTCCTGCAGCAGCTGGAAGTACGGGCTGGCCGCGCCGTCGGGACCGCACGTTCCCGCCCCGCCGCCGTTGCACCCCGCGCCCGTCCCGCCGTGCTTGTTGGACTGCCAGCCCACGGAGTCGGCGTACTGGGTCGCGAGACTCGTGACCGCCGGCAGGATGGCCTGCGTGTCGAGGAAGTCCGCCTGCAGCTGCACGCGGCCGGGCGCGATGCGCGAGACCGCCTGCACCAGCTGCGCTGCCACGTAACCCGCGGGGTCGCCCGTCAGATTGGGGAAGTCGATGCCGAGCGTGGCCGGGTTGAACAGGCTGAGACCGAGAACCCGGTCCGGGAACGCGCGCGCGAAGGAGCCAGCGATGGCCGCGAATCCGTTCACGACCGCGGTGTCCGAGTAACCCAGGGCTCGCCAGTTGGCGGTGTCCGCGTCGGAAATGACCGTGGGATACGCCGGCCTCCCGTCGGGGCACGGCAGGGTGTCCGCGGTGGTGGGCTGCGGACGCCCCGTGGGCAGCCGGATCTCGTCGTCGTACACGCTCAGTCCCGGCACGTGCACGAGCGTCAGCGAGCCATAGGCGCCGGTCGCCTGGAGGTGGGCCGCGAGCGCCGTCGCCGCGGCACTCCAGAACTGCTGGACCCTCGCAATCCAGGGAAGAGGCACGTAGGCGCTGATGCAGCGGTCCATGCCGCCGCCGGTGGTCCAGACGTCGAACAGCGGCGCGCAGCCGGCACCACAGGCCAGGGCGAATCCGGCTGGCAGCGACTGCAGGTACGTGCTCCCGGTCTGAAACCCGGTTTCCAGCTCGATGGAGAACCTCTTCTGGTGCGCCAGCGCGTCCTGCACCAGCGTGTCCAGGTATCCCCACGACCAGCTGAACTGGCCCCAGGTGGTGATGCTGTCGGCGATCTTCGCGATGGGGACGAAGATGGCGTGGCCCGTGACGTCGTTGAGGTACGCCTCCGATGTCTCGAGGCCCGCCGTGTAGGCGGCGCTCGCCGGTCGCTCGTTGCTGGGGTCGTTCAGGACGTAGATCCCGGACGGCGTCGGCTTGGTCGAACCGCCCGAGGTCATCCGGTCGGAGTGACACGCGGTGGACCACGCGATCGCGCCCATGAGCGCCAGCAACCGCCTCACGGTCATGATGCCTTCCGGAACGTGGGTGAGAGTGAGGGAAATGCTCGGCACGAAGCGGCGTCGCCGTCAAGGGGACGGCGGGCGCCGGGCGAGCGCGGCCGTCCGAGGCGCCGCCGCCCGCCCGGGCGGCCGCCCCTTGATTCGTGGTCGGCGCCGGCCACAATTGGACCGACCCTTCCAGCGCGGGGAGAGATGCCCGTCCCGAACGCGAAGCTGCCGGCGCGCCGCGCCCACACTGACGGACTTCCCGCCGGAGTGCTCGCGGCGTTGCGCGACGGCAAGGCCCTGCAGATCCGGGCCGGCTCCGGCCGACACCGCTTCATCGGCATCTGGGTCGTGGTGGTGGACGGCCGGGCGTTCGTGCGGTCGTGGAGCCTCAAGCCGCGCAGCTGGTGGCGCACGTTCCAGGGCGATCCTCGGGGCGCCATCCGGGTCGCCGGCCGCTCGATCGCCGTCCGCGCCGTGCGCACCCGCAGTGAGCGCCTGAAGAAAGCGGTCGACCGCGCCTACCTCGCGAAGTACGGGACGGGCGGCTCCCGCCGCTACGCGCTGGATCTTGCGAGACCGACCTCGAGGGCGACCACGACCGAGCTGGTGCCGCTCTGAGTTCCCGGACCCGCCAGGTCCTGACCCTCGGGCCGCTCGTCGCGGTCATGTTCTTCAACGTGTCCGGCGGCCCCTTCGGCGTCGAGGGACTCGCGGGCAGCGTCGGCCCGGGCGTCGCCGTCCTGCTGCTCGTGGCGACGCCGCTGCTCTACAGCGTTCCCGAGACCCTGATCATCGGCGAGCTGGCGTCGATGCTGCCCGCCGAGGGCGGCTACTACGTCTGGGTCACCCGGGCGTTCGGACGCTTCTGGGGGTTCACGAACGGCTGGCTGAGCTGGATGTACTCGCTGATCGACATGGCCATCTATCCGGTGCTGTTCCTCCAGTATTTCCGCTTCTTCGCGGGCGATCTCGGCGGGTTCTCCGGGTGGCTGCTGGCCCTGGCGCTGATCTGGGGCGCCACCTGGCTCAATCTGCGCGGCACCAGGGTCGTGGGCGCGGCGTCGGGCTGGTTCACCGCCGCGGTGCTGACGCCCTTCGCCGCGCTCGCGGTGGCGGCGGTGGGGCGCTGGGTTCTGGGGGGCCACGCCGCGGCGCTCGCCCGTGACCCGTTCCGGGCGACGGGCGCATCGTTCGTCGGTGCGCTCGGCCTCGGGATTTCGCAGAGCGTCTGGAACTACAGCGGCTGGGACAACGCCTCGACGGTGGGCGGCGAGATTCGGGACGCGGGCGCGACCTACCCGCGGGCGCTGTTTCGGGCGCTGCCGCTGGTGACCGCGGCGTATCTCCTCGCCGTCGTCCCCGCCCTCGCCGTCACCGAGTGGCGGACGTGGACCGATGGCGCGTGGCCGGCCATCGCCACCGCCGTGGCCGGGCCGTGGCTGGCGGCGTGGATCGCGGTCGCGGGCATGGTCAGCGCCTTCGCGCTCTTCAGCGCCCTGCTGCTGGTCTACTCGCGCATCCCGCTGGTGCTGGCGCGAGACGGCCTCCTGCCCTCCGCGCTCGGCGTCACCGACGACCGGGGCACGCCGCGGCGCGCGGTCGTGGCATCGGCGATCGGCTACTCGATCTTCGCCGTGCTCTCCTTCGGCGGGCTGCTCGCGGCCGACGTGCTGCTGTATACGACGGCGCTGGTGCTCGAATTCGCGGCGCTGGTCGCGCTGCGGCGGCGGGAGCCCGGGCTGCGCGGCGCCTTCCGGGTCCCACTCGGCGAGCCGGCGCTGGTCGCGCTGGCCGCGCTCCCGGCGCTGGTCCTCTGCGCCGCAGTGGTGATGGAGGTGCGCAGCCGCACGGTCGGACTGCTCGGCGTCGTGGTCGCGGCGGTGTTCGGCCTCGCGGGACCCGCCGCCTACGCCGCCGCGCGCCGCGCGCGACCGTGAGTCAGGTCGCCGCGGGGCGGCCGCTCGCGTGCACCGCCGTGGCCAGCCGGCCGACGGCAGCCCGCAGCGCCTGCGGCGGGAAACCGGCGTAGCCGAGGAGCAGACCGCCACGCCGCAGGGGCCGCGTGGCGTAGGACGAAAGCGGCGGCGCCTCGACGCCGGCCGCCAGGGCGCGCCGCGAGACCAGCTGATCGCTCACCCCCACCGGCAGCCTGGCCAGGGCCAGCATTCCGGCCGCCGTGTCGCCGATCGCCACGGCGTCGCCCAGCTGCTGCCGGGCCGCGTCCAGCAACGCGTCCCGCCGCTCCTCGTACAGGGCCCGCATCCGGCGAACGTGGCGAGCGAAGTGCCCGAGCGCGATGAAGTCGGCCAGGGCCGCCTGCTCGATGCCCGGCGCCTGGCGGTCGGCGATGGCGCGCGCCTCCCCGAAGGCATCGACCAGCGCGTCCGGAACGATGAGGTACCCCAGCCGCAGCCCCGGGAAGACCGTCTTGCTGAACGTGCCGACGTAGATGACGCGCCCGCTCTCGTCGAGACCTTGCAGGCAGTTGAGCGGCCGGCTCGCGTACCGGAATTCGCTGTCGTAGTCGTCCTCGACGACCCACGCGTCGGCGGCGTCCGCCCAGCGCAGCAGCTCCATGCGTCGCGCCGCGCTCATCGTGACACCGGTGGGATACTGGCGGGAGGGCGTGACGTAGACGAGCCGCGGCGGCTTCCCGCCGGCCGCAGTCGCCGGCTGCATTCCCTCCGCGTCGAGCCCGACCGGGACCAGGTGCGCGCCGGCGGCCGCGAAGACGCCGCGGGCGGCCGGGTAGCCGGGATCCTCGAGCCACACCGTGTCGTTGGGGTCGACGAGCACCCGAGCGACCAGGTCGAGCCCCTGCTGCGCCCCGGCCGTGACCACGACCTGACTCGCCGCGCAGCGCGCCCCGCGCGCCGCGGCGACATAGGTGGCGATGGCCTCGCGCAGTGGGAGATACCCGAAGACGGAGCCGTAGCCGGACAGAGCGGCGCCCGAGCGGCGGGTGCAATGGCCGAGGAGGCGCGCCCAGAGCGCCCATGGGAAGGCGTCCAGGGCCGGCACACCGGTCTGGAAGGGGCGCGCCGGCTCGACCAGGCTGCGGCCGGCCGCAATCGGGAGCCGCGCGAGCGTCAGACTTGCCGCCGAGCGGCGAAGGCCGCGCTTGCGTGCCGTGGCGGCGGGCCTCGGGTCCGATCGCGTGCGGCCGCGCCACGGGACGAGCGGTGCGTCGGGGAGCCGCGCGTTCACGAAGGTGCCGGCCCGCGGCCGCGCCACCACGTAGCCCTCGGCCAGCAACTGCGCGACCGCGCCGTTCACCGTGTTGCGCGACACGCCGAGCTCGGCCGCGAGGAGGCGCGTCCCCGGGATGCGAGCACCGGCGGCGAGCCGCCCGGCGACGATCGCGTCGCGCAGGGAGTCGCACACCTGCCGGTAGGCGGGTGCGGGCGAGGCGGCATCGAGCTGCACCAGGATGTCCGGCGCGCTGGAGGCGGTGCGCGGGCTCACCGGCGACCGCCAAATCTGGTACCATCCATGTGATGAATCTGGAGCTTTTCGTAGTACCACATAGCCGGTAACATACCCGGTGTTGCCCACGCGACGGAACCCCGACCTCTGGCCGGAGCCCTGCACCGATGACCGAGCCTGCCGCTGTGACGACCGACGCCCGGCTGCCCACCCGGGCGGCGATCCGCGCCCACCCCGAGCGCGATCGGACCGCCGATGCCCCGGGAATCCTGGCCGCCGGGCTCGTGGCCCACGTGGGCTTCGTGGACCGCGGCCGCCCAACCGTCATTCCGATGACGTACCAGTACGCGGTCGCGGAGCCGCGGCTCCTCTACCTGCACGGAGGCGTGCAGGGGCGGCTGATGGCGCACCTCGCGACCGGAGCGCCGGTCTGCGTCGCCGTCACCGAGCTCGACGGGCTGGTGTACTCGCGGACCGCCCTCAATCACTCGGTGAACTACCGGTCGGTGGTGGCGTTCGCGCGGGCGGCCGCGGCCCAGCCCCCGGTGGCCGAGCGGGAGCGCATCCTCGCGGCGATGATCGCGCGCTATTTCCCCGGCCGCGCGCCCGGCGCCGGCTACGAGCCGCCGACCCGTGCGCAGCTTGACGCCACGGCACTGGTGGCGCTCGAGATCGAGGAGTGGAGCGCCAAGGTCCGCAGCGGCGGTCCCAACGGTCCGGGCGACGACGATCCGGCCCGTCCGGGCACGGCCGGCGTGATTCCGATGGGCAGTCTGCGCGCCGATGTGCGGTTGCCGGGTGCGCTGGATGCCTGCTTCGCCGTACGGTTGCTCCCCGGCCCGGCGTGGGACGAGGCGCTGCCGCTGCGGTCGCAGGCCGGGTGGCCGGAGCACGCGGCCTTCATGGACGCGCTGACGGCCGAGGGATTCGTGGTGCTGGGGGGGCCGTTGGCGGGCGGTGAAGCAGTGCTCCTCGTCGTGGCGGCCGAAAGCGAGGGCGCCGTGCGGGAGCGCCTGGCCGCCGACCCCTGGCACCGGTCGGGGCAGCTGTCGATCGATCGCATCGATCCGTGGCGGATCCTGCTCGACGGTCGCGGATGAGCGACGAGGGTCGGAGCCGCGAGGTCCGGGTGACGGCGCCACACGGCGGGGGCACGCGTGCCGCGTGACCATCGGGTGCGTCTGGTGCTCGCCTTCGCCGCGATCTACTTCCTCTGGGGCTCGACCTACCTCGCGATTCGATACGCGATCGCGACCATCCCGCCCCACCTGATGGCGTCGCTGCGGTACGCGGCGGCCGGCGTTGTGCTGGTGCTGGTCGCGCGGGTGCGGGGCGCAGCCTGGCCTACGCGCCGCGAGCGGGGCGTGGCGCTGGTCGCAGGGTTGCTGCTCCTCACCTTCGGCAACGGGACCCTGTCCTGGGCCGAGACCCGGGTGCCGTCGGGGCTCGCGGCGCTGATCCTGGCCGGCGTCCCGCTGGTCACCCTTCTGATGGACTGGCTGCGGCCCGGTGGCCCGCGGCCCGGCGGCGCGACCGTGCTGGGGCTGGTGGTCGGCCTCGCCGGCGTGGGCCTGCTCGTTGACCCGCGCGCGGGCGACGCCGCGCGGGTGGACGGGTTGGGCGCCGCCGGACTGCTGGTGGCCACGGTCTCGTGGGCGGCCGGCTCGGTCTACTCCCGCCAGGTCCACGGAGCTCGCTCGCCCCTGATGGGTGCAGGGGCGAGCATGATCGCGGGCAGCGCCGGGTTGCTCGTCCTCGCCGTCGTGCTCGGCGAGACCGCGGGCTTCGACCCTCGCCTGGTGAGCGCACGGTCGCTCCTGGCCCTCGCCTACCTGGTCGGGTTCGGGGCCGTGCTCGGCTTCACAGCCTACTTCTGGCTCCTGCGGCATACGACCCCGGCGCTGGCGACCAGCTACGCGTACGTGAATCCGGTCGTCGCGTTGCTGCTGGGCTGGGCGGTGGAGAAGGAGCCGGTGACGCCGCGCGTGGTGGTCGCGGCGGCGGTGATCCTGGCGGGGGTCCTGGTCGCCACGGCGCTCCCGGCCCGCGGCGCCCGGCGCGCGCCACAGCATCCCGATTACTTGACAGAGTCAACCAATTAGCGTACATCGTCCGCCGGTCCGGGGAGGACGATGGCAGCGGGCGGGCTCGGTGGGTGCGTCGCGGCGGTGCGGCGCTTCAATCGTTTCTACACCCGGCAGATTGGGGTGCTCGACGGCCGGCTCAACCGGAGCCCGTTCTCGCTCGCCGAGGCGCGGGTGTTGTACGAGCTGGCGCAGCACCCGGACGCCACGGCGACGGCGCTGGGCGCCGGCCTCGGGCTCGACGCGGGGTACCTGAGCCGGATCTTGGCCGGGCTGGAGCGGCGCGGCTTGGTCTGGCGCCACCGGTCGCGGGCCGACGCGCGGCGGAGCCACCTCCGGTTGACGGCGCCCGGCCGCGCGGCGTTCGCGCGGCTCGACGCGGCGGCCCGGCGCGACGTCCGCGCCATGCTCGGTGCGCTGGACCGGTCCGGCCAGGCGCGGCTCATCGCGGCGATGCGGAGGATCGAGGCGCTGCTGGGTGGGGGCCGGAACGGGGGGCCGGTCACGCTGCGCAGCTACGGCCCCGGCGATCTCGGGTGGGTAGTGGAGCGGCACGGAGCGCTCTATGCCGAGGAGTACGGCTGGGGAGCGAGGTTCGAGGCGCTGGTGGCGGACATTGTGGCGCGGTTCGTCCGATGCGAGGACCGGGCGCGGGAGCGATGCTGGATCGCCGAGCGCGACGGCGAGCGCCTGGGATGCGTCTTCCTGGTCAAGAAGACGGCACGGGTGGCGCAGCTCCGCCTGCTGCTCGTCGAGCCCGCGGCGAGCGGCAGCGGACTGGGCCGCCGCCTGGTGGACGAATGCACCCGGTTCGCGCGCCGCGCCGGTTACCGTAAGATCGTGCTGTGGACCAACGGCGTGCTCGACGCCGCCCGCCACATCTACGCGACGGCGGGGTACCGGCTCGTTCGAACGGATCGCCACGACGACCTGGGGACCGACCCCAACTTCGAGGTCTGGGACCTGGACCTCGGAGGCGCGCCGTGGTCGCGCGAGCCCCGATCCGGAAGGGGCGTGAGCCGGAGCGGCCGACGCGGCCCCCTCACCCGAACGCCGAGGACCCGATGACCGACCTGCAGTATCCGGTGGGGCGCTTCAGCAAGGTGATCGAGCTCGCGCCGGCGGACCGCGCTGAGCGCATCGAGCAGATCGCGCAGGCGCCGAGCCTGCTGCGGCACGCCGTCGCGGGGCTGGACGACCGGCAGCTGGACACGCCCTACCGGCCGGGCGGCTGGACGGTGCGGCAGGTGGTGCACCACGTCCCCGAGAGCCACATGAACGCCTACGTGCGCTTCAAGCTCGCGCTCACCGAGGACGTTCCGACGATCAAGCCCTACGACCAGGCGCGGTGGGCAGAGACGCCGGAAACGCTGGCGCCGGTCGAGGTGTCGCTGGCCCTGCTCGAGGCTCTCCACCAGCGCTGGGTACTGCTGTTGAGGGACGTGAGGCCTTCGGACTTCGCCCGGCGCCTCAACCATCCGGAGAACGGCCCGATGACCCTCGACGACGTGGTCGCGATGTACTCCTGGCACGGCCGGCACCACACGGCGCACATCACCAGCCTGCGCGAGCGGATGCGCTGGTGACCGCGACCGTGCGGGGCCCGGCGGTGGCCGCCGCGGTGGCGGCGCTGGCGATTGCCGGAGTCCGGGCCGGTTCCGCGCAGCCGGCGGCGCCGCGGGAGGCCGAGGCGGTGCGCGAGGCCTTCGTCCACGCCTGGAACGGATACGTCCGCTGGGCCTGGGGGCACGACGAGCTGCTGCCCCTGTCGCACGGCCACCGCGACTGGCACGCGGCGTCGCTCCTGATGACGCCGGTCGATGCGTACGACACCATGCTGCTCATGGGACTGACCGACCAGGCGGCCCGCGCCAAGACGCTGATCCTCGACTCCCTCTCGTTCGATCGCGACTTCCCGGTTCAGGTGTTCGAGATCACCATCCGCGAGCTGGGCGGCCTGCTCTCCGCGTACCAGCTGGACGGCGACCCCCGGTTCCTCGCGCTCGCGCGCGACCTCGGCACCCGGCTGCTCCCGGCGTTCGCCTCCCCGACCGGCATGCCGTTCCGCTTCGTGAACCTCCGGACCGGGGCGACGAGCGGACCGGTGAGCAACCCGGCCGAGGTCGGGACCCTGATGCTGGAATTCGGCACGCTGTCGAAGCTCACCGGGGAGCCCCGGTTCTACGACGCGGCCAAGCGCGCCGTGGTTGCGCTGTTCGGCCGGCGCTCCACCGCCGGGTTGGTGGGCAGCACGATCGACGTGCGGACCGGCGCCTGGGTCGACCGGGACAGCCACGTGAGCGGCGGCATCGACTCGTACTACGAGTACCTGCTCAAGTCGTGGCTGTTGTTCCGCGACCCGGATTTCGAGCGGATGTGGGACAGCAGCATCGCAGCGGTGAACCGCCGGCTGGCCGACCAGCGGCCCACCGGGCTGTGGTACGGCCACGCGGACATGGACAGCGGCGGGCGCACCCTGACGCACTTCGGGGCGCTGGACGCGTTCTTCGCCGCCGTGCTCGCCAGGAGCGGCGACACCGTGCGGGCCGGGCGGCTGATGGAGTCCATCTTCCGGATGTGGACGACGTTCGGCATCGAGCCCGAGGAGCTGGACTACGTGTCGATGCGGCCGGTGTCCGAGGGCTACGAGCTGCGGCCCGAGGCGCTCGAGTCGGCCTACTACCTCTACCGGATCACCGGCGACACGCGCTACCGGGAGATGGGTCGGGTGATGCTCGACAGCCTGCTCCGCTACACCCGCACGGCGGACGGGTTCTCGGCGCTCACCAGCGTCGTGACCAGGGAGCGGCGCGACCGGATGGAGAGCTACTTCCTGGCCGAGACCCTGAAGTACGCCTGGCTGCTGTTCTCGCCGCCGGCGACCCTCGAGTTCGCCGCCGTCGTCTTCAACACCGAGGCGCACCCGCTCCGGCGCACCTGGCAGTAGCGCGAGCGCCGCGTCACGTCCCGGCCGGATTCATGATCCTGCCGATGAACAGGATCGTGCCGGAAAACCGCTCCCGGATCGCGAACAGGAACGGCTGGTCGATGACGATCGGCAGCGGCTCGGCCGTGGCTCCGACCCCGACTGAGGTGACCGCCGCGGCTTCCGTCCCTTCCTCGTTCACGTCCACGTAGGTCTTGTGCACCACTTCACTGATGAACAGGTCCCGCTCCGGTCGCATCCGCGTGAAGTCGGCACAGTCGGGCACGCCCGGACACGGGACGAAGGCCACGCCCATCCCGAGGGCCGTGAGCACGTCGTTCATGCCTAGCGCGTACTGGAGCGTGAACTTGGGCAGGACGACCTGGGCCTTGACCGAGTCGAGGGCGGCGATCCACGCATCCCAGCGCCCGCGCGTGAGGCCGGCGACGAGCGAGTCCATACCGGCGGCGTCCAGCGGCATGACGATCGTCATGCTGTAGGCTCCGCCGCCGTAGCGGAGGTCGAGCACCTGCACCGCGGCGTCGCCGCCGGCCCGCACCCAGGCCTCGCGCGCATACCGCATCATCGGCACCGACACGCCGGACCCGTCCGCCCGCCGGAAGGCGCCCGCCGCCGTCAGGCTCGGGTCGAACTGCGTCATCCAGGCGCCCTTGAAGTACACGGCGTTGATCAGGTACATGACCACGTCGCCGGGAACCGGGTCGGGGACGATGGACGGGATCTTCCCCCGGGTCTGGTCGTTCACCCACGCGTTGATGGTCGGCGCCGCGGCCGGCGACGAGAAGTCGAGTCCGCGCACGGTCGCGTCGAAGTAGCTCTGGCAGGTGTCGAGGAACGACGGCTCGAACGCGATGTCCTGCCGGTACCAGATCGAGTTCGCGAGGGTGAAGTCGACGCTCGGATCGAGCCCCCGCAGCAGGTCGATCACGCCCCGATAGGCCCGGTTCACGTCGCCGAGCGACATCCCGTCGAGGCCGAGCACGCCCTGCATCGCGGTCTGCGTCGTTCCCGCGGCGCCGTTGTAGGCCATCCCGAGCGCCATCCCGACGCTGAGCGGCGAGATGAACAGGTTGGCGTCGGGGCTCGACTGCCCGGCGACGGCGCGAAACAGGCTGAAGGCGAAGTCGTTGCCGCGCGAGACGAGCTGCGATTCCGACGGCGTGAGATCGCGCGGCAGGCCCGTGATGGGTCCGGGGGCGGCCGGGTTGTGTTCGACGCACGCCGCGGCGGCCACGACCGACGCGGCGGCGAGGGACCTCCGAAGCAGGCGTCTCATGGTGACTCCCGGGCCTGGCGACGGTCTGCGAGCGCGGCCCGCGCGTAGGATACGTGCACCGCCGGGTTCGCGGGAGTAGACCCCCGGACCCTGGCCGGGGTCACACCGTCGGCGAGCGGGCGAGCCGGGATTTCGGCCGGGCGGCGGGCCGGGGCGGGCCTGCGAGCGGCCCTATGGCTGGCGCCAGGCGCACGCGTCGCGCGCGATGAACGCGTCGGCGGTTCCGGGGCCCCACGATCCCGCCACGTAGTTCGGGAAATCGTGCGGCGGCTCGGCGTCCCACGCCTGCACGATCGGATCCACGAGGGCCCACGCGGCCTCCACCTGGTCGCTGCGGGCGTACAGCGTGCCGTCGCCCACCATCGCGTCGAGGAGCAGCGTCTCGTACGCCGAGTGGTCGGTGGCGCCGAAGGCGCTGGCGTAACTGAAGTCCATCTGCACCGACGTCATCCGCACGTCCACGCCCGGCACCTTGATCTCGAAGCAGAGCGAGACGCCCTCGTTCGGCTGGATCCGGATGACCAGCACGTTGGCCGCGAACGAGCGGCCTCCGTTCTGGAACATCAGGTGCGGCGGCCGGCGGAACTGGATCGCGATCTCGGTCGCGCGCCGCGCCAGCCGCTTGCCGCTGCGCACGTAGAACGGCACGCCCTGCCAGCGCCAGTTGTCCACCAGGAAGCGGACGGCCGCGAACGTCGGGGTGGCCGACGCGGGCGCCACTCGGTCCTCCTGCCGGTAGCCGGGCACGGCGACACCGTCGATGGCCCCCGGACCGTACTGGCCCCGCACGGCGGACTGGTCGACGGTGGCGGCGGTGATCGGGCGGATGGCGCGCAGCACCTTCGCCTTCTCGTCGCGCACCTCCTCGGCGCGGAACGCCACCGGCGGCTCCATCGCCGTGAGTGCGAGGAGCTGGAGCAGGTGGTTCTGGAACATGTCGCGCACGACGCCGGCCTGCTCGTAGTAGCCGGCGCGATGTTCCACGCCGACGGTCTCGGCGGCGGTGATCTGCACGTGATGGATGTGCTGGCGGTTCCAGAGGGGCTCGAAGATCGAATTCGCGAACCGCAGCACCAGCAGGTTCTGCACCGTCTCCTTCCCGAGGTAGTGATCGATCCGGTAAACCTGGTGCTCGGCGAGCCGCTTGAGGACGGCCTGGTTGAGCGCGCGCGCCGTCTCGAGGCTCGTGCCGAACGGCTTCTCGATGATCACCCGGGCCCACGGCCGCTGGGCGGGGTCGTCGATGCGCGGCACGAGGCCGGTGCTTGCGAGGTGCTCGACCGCCGTCGCGTAGACCGACGGGGGCAGCGCCAGGTAGAACAGTCGGCCGCGCGGGCGCCCGCTTTCGCGCTCGAACTCCGCGACCCGGGCGCTCACGGCGGCGAAGAAGGCGGGGTCGGTCATGTCGCCTTGCACGTAGTGGATGCGCTGGGCGAAGCGATCCCACGTCTCGTCCGGTACGTGGCCGATCTCCTCGGACTCGAGGATGGCCTGCTTCATCCGGTCGCGAAACCCCTGGTCGGTCAGCTCCTCGCGGGCGGCCCCGACGACCGAGAAGTCGTCGTGCAGCAGGCCGTCGTGCAGCAGGTGGTACAGCGCCGGCATGAGCTTGCGGCGCGTGAGGTCCCCGCCGGCGCCGAGGATGACGGCGGTGCAGGGATCGCCGCGCTTGAAGGGCTCGGCGGGGATTTTCATCTGCTGGCTGAGGTGGAGCGGCACCGCGACCGAAGGCTGGGTCACCGGTTCCTCGCGGCAGAAGTCGTTCCGAGCAGCATGCGTCCCCCCGTCAGGCGTCGATGCCGAGCGTGGCCAGATCCTGCCGCAGCCGGCCCGTCGTGGTGTAGCGGATGGCCTGCATTCCGAGGGCGCGCGCCGGCGGCAGGTTCTGTTCGCTGTCGTCGATCATCACCGAGCGCGCCGGCTCGGCCTGCGACATCGCCAGGGCGAGCTCGAAGATGCGCCGCGCGGGCTTGGCGACACCGAGCCGGCAGGAGCCGAAGAACGCGGTGAACGTCGGCGCGAGGCCGAAGGTCCGCGGCCGGTAGGCGTTCAACTCCGCCGACTCGTTGTTGATGGCCATCAGCCGGCAGCGTCCGGTGGCCGCGAGCGCTGCCGCGACGGCGACCACCACCGCGCGAGCACGGGATTCGGCACCCCAGCCACTGCTGCCCAGCACACCGCCGACGTCGAAGAACACGTGGGTGATCATCGCGCGGCGCAGGCGGCGGCCCCCAGCAGGCCGACGTCGGGACTGGTGATGACGTGGATGGGAATCCGGGACGCCAGGCCCGAGAGTCGGCCCTGATGGCGGAAGGCCGCCACGAAGGTCCCGTCCCGCAGCTTGGTGACGATGCGGGGAGCGATGCCGCCGGCCACGTACACGCCGCCGGTCGCCAGCACCGTCAGGGCGAGGCTGCCGGCCTGCTCGCCGTAGACGGACGCGAAGATGTCCAGCGCCTTCACGGCGAGCGGGTCGTCCGCGGCCAGGGCGTGGCGCGTGACCACCGCGGCAGGATCGTCGGCCTCCATCTCGCGCCGAACCTGCGGCTGCTCGGGCGCGAAGCCGGTGGTCGCGAGGTACTGGTAGACCCGGGCGAGGCCGGAACCGGAGAGGATGCGCTCGTAGGAGACGTGGCCGAACTCGTCGAGCAGCGTGCCCCTCAGGCCCCACTCGATCGCGTCCCGCGCCGCAAAGGCCACGTGCCCCCCCTCCGACGAATGCACGCGGTACCGGTTCCCGTCCCACACGAGGAATCCCTGCCCGAGACCCGTCCCCGCGCCGATGAGCGCGATCGTGCCGTGCTCCGCCGGGGCGCCCGGCTGCAGGGTGACGAGATCCGACGGTCCCAGGAGGCCGACACCGTAACCCAGGGCCTCGAAGTCGTTGATGACCGTCGTCGCCGGTATCCGGATCTCTCCGGCGAGCGCCGCGGCGCTCACGACCCACGGCAGGTTCGGCGTGCGGCACTCGCCGGCCACCACCGGGCCGGCGATCCCGAAGCAGGCGCGCTCGGGCGCCGAGCGGACCTCGTCCAGGAATCGCCTGACGATCGGACCCAGACCCGGCGCGCTGCGGCTCGGGTAGCGTCGCTCCTCGACGATGCGCGTCGCGGCGCCGCCGACGTCCACGAGAGCGAGCCGGGCGTTGGTGCCGCCGATGTCGCCCGCCAGCACTCTCACCGCCCCGCGCTCCGCAGCCGGGCGGCCGCCGCGCGATCGAGAAACCAGACGCCTCCCAGCGCCAGCTGCACCGGCAGCTCGCCGGGCCGCACCGGGCCCTCGAGGGCGCGCGCCACCGTCGGAGCCTTGCCCGCACCCGCGACCACCACGGCGACGCGCCGGGCCGCCGCGATTACCGGGGGCGTGATGGTGAGCCGGTCGGCCGGGGGCTTGGGTCCGCTCACGGGAATGACCCGGCGGGCGCGCTCGGCCACGGCCGGCGAGCCGGGGAACAGCGACGCCGTGTGCCCGTCGGTTCCCATGCCGAGCAGGAGGACGTCGAGGTGGACGGGCAGCACGGCGTCGTACTCCCGGGCGGCCGCGTCGCGGTCCGGCCGCTCGGCCTCGAGGCGGTGCACCCGCGCGCAGGAGAACGGGTCCCTGCCCAGCAGGGCCGACACCACCGACCCGTAGTTGCTCGCCGGGTCGCCAGGGGGCACCGCGCGCTCGTCCCCGAAGAACACGTCCACGTCGCGCCACCGGACCGCGAGGGCGCGAGGGTCCCGGGCGAGGCGCTCGTACACGGGCCGGGGCGTCTCGCCGCCCGCCAGGGCGATGGCGCAGCGGCCCTGGTCGCGGAGGTCGGCTTCGAGCGCCGCCACGATCCAGTCGGCGACCGCGGCGGAGAAGCGCGAGGAGTCCTCGACGACGAGCTGAGGAAGAGACGCCGTCACGCCGGGACCTGCGCCGCGGCGGAACGGGCCTGGCCGCAGGTGGGGCACGTGGTGAGACGGCGCACGCGGTCGAGGTACTCCTCGACGGCGATGACGAAGGCCGCTTGGCTCCAGGTCAGGGGGGAGACCGAGAGCGGTTCGCCCGTGAAGGGGTGGAGCTGCTCGGCCATCACGCCCGAGGGCAACGCATGGCGGGCCGCCCAGTGGATGAGCTCGAGCCCGTGGGCCAGTTCCTCGGGAACCTGCGCCCGCATCAGGTGATGCCGCGCCAGCCACAGCGTGCTGACGAACCAGGGATTGCCCGGGACCCGCGCGGTGTCCTGCTTCTCCACCTGCTGGTACGCGTCGTTCTCGTAGCGCGCCAGGCCGCCCACGTCGGTCCGGACGCGCAGCCGGTCCTCCACCTGTTGCATCGTCGCCGCGACCTGCGGATCGTCGGGCGGCAGGACCCCGAACTCGACCACCCCGAAGACGCTCGAATCGATCGTGGGGTCGCCCTGGTAGCCGCCGGGTCCGGGCGAGACCATGCGCAGGAAGCGGCCGTCCCGCTCGCTCCACATCACCGCGCGCATCGCGGCGAGCATCCGGTCGCCGGCGGCGCGGTAGCGTGCGGCGCGCTCGTCTTCTCCGAACGCCGCCGTCAGCCGCGCCGCCGCACGCAGGCCGGCCACGACCGCCGCGACGGTGAACAGGTGGACTCCCCACCGCTCCTCCCACAAATCGTAGGAGGGCAGCGGTAGCCCCGAGCGCGCATCCACGTACTTGGCGAGGAAATCACCGGGTCGCGTGACCAGCGGGCGGTAGAACGGCCCGATCGTTTCCACGCGACGGGAGCGGTCGAAGTACTCGCCCAGCGCCCACACCACGAGCGCGGTCTCGTCTTCCTGGATGGGCAGTACCGCCTTGCCGTCGCGCACGTAGCCGTGCCACGAGGAGGCCAGCGTCCCGTCGGGGTTGTACTTGTGCCGGAGGAAGCCCTCCGGCGAGATGACCCGAGCGCAGAACTCGAGGAACCGCTCGGCGGCCACCGGCTGGCCCGAGCGCAGGAGCGCGACGCTCGCCAGCGCGCCGTCGCGGGGCCAGGCGTACGAGTAAGTGTCGCGGTTGAACCGGATGATGTCGCTGTCGTTGGCCGCCAGCACCGCCCCCTCGGCGTCGATCTGGGAGCGGATGATGAGGAGGCTCTGGCAGTACCGGTCCACGATATCCGCAGGCAGGTCGCCGAACCGCGAGCTTTCGCGGGCGCCCCACAGCCGCCAGTAGTTCTGGGTGCGCCGAAGCAACTCGGCGGGCGATTTGTCGCGAACCACCGCGTCGATGGTCGCGACCTCGCGGAAGTCGCGCCCGGCGGCCATCCAGTAGTAGAACTCGCCGGTTTCGCCCGCACCGATCGTGAGGGTCACGCCCATGGTGGAGTCCACCGAGCCCTGAGCGATCGGATTGCCCTGCAGCGTGCCGTCCTCGGCATCCCGCCACGTGCCTTCAGCGCCGCCCACCTCCGTCTGTCCGCAGGCGTAGTGCTGGACGCCGACCACTCCACCCGCCAGGCAGTTCATCAGGAAGTAGCGGTCGTCCTTGTAGTGCAGCAGGGCCCCGGTCTCGGGCGAGTACAGGGCCGTGTCACCGACGTCGTTCTCCTTGAGGCGGAAGTCGTGGTGCAGGAAGACGCGAATCTCGCGCGCGGCGGCGCTCCGGTTCGTCACCTGGATCCGCCGCACCAGCACGTTCTCGTAGAAATCCACCGCGTCGGTGAACTGGAGCGCGACGCCGAGGGCCTCGCTGGCCGCCGTCACGCTCGTCGCCAGGGAGGGATCGGCGTAGCGGCGCTGGAGCGCCCAGGTTCCGTCCAGCCAGCCGAAGCGGCCGTCCACCCACACGCCGACGCGGAAGAGGTGTCCGTCGGCGTGGTTCTCCATCCCGACGTGCGGGAAATACACGTCGCGGATCCGATACTCGAGGTCGAACGCTACGAGCAGCGTCCCGTTGGAAAGCGGCAGGTCGCGCGGCATGTGGATCGGTGTGGAAGCAATATAACCGCGGCCGCGACCGGGGTCCCGGCCCGGCGGCAACGCGCCCGGTCGCCCCGGCCGCGGCGGCCACCTGCGACGCGAGCGCGCGGGTGACCGCCGGCATCGAGTAGTAGGGCGCGCTGGGCCCGGTGAGCGGGTTCCTGGCCGAGACGATCCCTGATCACCGCCTGCCTTTCTAGTCCGCGCCTCTCGCGCCATCTTGTGGTGCGACCATGACCGCGTCCGTCGAAGCGCTGAAGCGTGCGGCCGCCGAGCGTGCCGTCCAGTTCATCGAGAGCGGCACGGTGATCGGCTTGGGGACGGGCTCGACCGTCCGGCCTTTGCTCGAGCTTCTGGCCGAGCGGCTGCGGCGGGGGCTCGTGGCGGACGTGGTGGCCGTGCCCACGTCCGCGGACACCGAGAGCCGGTGCCGAGCGCTCGGCATCCCGCTGGTGACTCTGGAGCAGTGCCCCGAGGTCGCGTTGGTCATCGACGGTGCCGACGAGGTCGGTCCGCGCCTCGACTTGATCAAGGGCCTCGGCGGCGCGCTACTCAGGGAGAAGGTCGTGGCCTCGGCCGCGAAGCGGTACGTCGTGGTTGCCGACGAATCGAAGCTGGTGCGGCGACTCGGCACGCGCGTGCCGCTCCCCGTCGAGGTCGTTCCGTTCGGATGGAGCCGCCTCTTGCCCTTCTTCGCCTCGCTGGGGGCGGAGCCGGCGCTGCGGCGCGCACCCGGGGGTGCGCCGTTCGTCACCGACAACGGCAACTACCTCGTGGACTGCCGCTTCCCCCGGGGCATCGCCGATCCTGCAGCCTTGGCCCGCGCGCTCGCCCGGCGCACCGGCGTGGTGGAGGACGGCCTGTTCCTGCGCATCGCCAAGATCGCCGTCGTGGCCGGCGTTCGCGGCGTGCGCCTCCTCAAGCGCTGAACCGGTCCTTCCGGTGACGCCGCGCTGGCTGCTGGTCGCCGCGCTGCTGGTCTGCTGGCGCGCGCCCGCAAGCCGCGCGCGGGACGCGGCGCCGGTCGGCGCCGAGCGGCGCGCCGTGGACAGCGCCGCGTGCCGTTCGCCCGGGGTCGTCAGTCCCGAGAGCCTGGTTGCCGCCGGCCGCTACTGGCACGCCGCACGAGTGGCACCGACCCTGAGAGGCGCGCGGGGGCCCGGCCTGCTGCGGGCCACCCTCCTGCATCTCGCCATCCAGGACGGGCTGGGGCGCCCGGCGGACGCGGACGCGATGCTCGCGCGCGTGGGCGGTGCGGACACGGTCCCGGAGCTGCTCGCCCTGGCGGCTCGGCAGGACGAGCGCGCCGGACGCTGGCGTTCCGTGGTGGCGAGAGAACGGCGGCTCGCCGCGTTGGCCGGCGCACGGCCGGTCGAGCGGGCCGCGGCCGTCGTGCGCATGGCGGTGGCGTTCGAGCAGCTGCACGAGCTGGACTCTGCGGCCGAGGCATGGGGCCGCGCGGCGGAGCGCGTGCCCGATCTCGCCGACTGGTTCATCCTGCGCGGCGCCGAGCTGGATCCGGACACGGAATCCGCCTTCCCCGCGATGGCGAGCATGCGCTCGCCCGGAGCCGCGCAGGCCGCCGACAGTCTCGTGGCGCAGCGCCGCGAGGCGGCCGGCAATCTGCATGGAGCGCTCGCCATCTACCTGCGGCGCGGCCGCGTGCTCGACGCCGCTCGCGTCGAGACGATGCTCGGCCATCCGGACGTGGCGCGTCTCAGGGCCGACGCGCTGCTCACGGCCGACCCCGCACGGCCGGCGGCCGTGCTGGCAGCCTCCTTCATCATGGAGCAGCGGACAGCCCCGACCCAGGCCGAACTGCTCGGCATCGCGCGAGCCTACCGGGCGCACGGCGACCTCAGATCGGCGGAGCGCTACCTCCGGCGGGCACTCGCCGCGAAGGACACCGGCGCCGTGACGTGGCTCGAGTTGGCGCAGGTCGATGCCGCGCGGCACCGGATCGCGGCGGCGCGTGCGGCCCTCGCCGGCGCGCGCGCGCGGCTGCAGCCGCGGCCCGCCGCCGTGCCGATGCTGTCGAAGGCGATGGTCCAGGTCCTGGGAGCCGCCGGGCGGTGGACGGAGGCGGACTCGCTGGTGACGCGCCTGGCCCGGACGGACGCGGGCGACACCTCGGTCGCGGCCGCGGCGCTCGTCCTCGCCGACCACGAGCGATGGCAGGGAACGCCCGAGGCGGAGCGCCGGTGGTACGATCTCCTGGTGCGGAGTTTCGGCGGCACGCCCGCGGCGGTCGTCGCGCGGTTCCGGCTGGCGCTGGCGGCGTACGCCGCAGGCTCGGTGGACTCTGCGGCCGCGGGCCTGGCCGCGGTGCTCGCCGGCGACACGGCGCACCGCCTCGGCCCTGCCCCGAAGTACTGGGTGGCGCGGCTCGCGCTGGAACGGCACGACGCCGGGGCGGCCGCGGCGCTCCGCGCCATCGCGGCGGAGGATCCAACCGGATACTACGGTGTGCGCGCGCGTTCCCTGGTGGGCGACTCGCTGCCGCTCGAGCGGGATTCGATGCTGCCGCCGCCCTCGCCGCAGAGCCTCTCGCCCACCCGTGCGGCCGATCGCATCGAGCTGCTGGCCGCGGTCGGCCTGACGGCGGAGGCGCGCGCGGAGGCCCTGGGGTGGAGCAAGGACTCCAGCGCCTCCCCGCAGCTGCTGGCCGCCGCCGCCGCGGCGGCCACCCGGGCCGGCTTCGCGCAGGAAGCGATCTTCCTCGGCGTCTCGGCCGGTGCTCGGGCGCCGCTCACGCGCGGGATCGCGGAGGCCCTCTTCCCCTTGCCCTACCGGGCGGTGGTCGAGGCCGAGGCCCAAGAGCAGTGTGTGGACCCCATGCTGCTGGCCGCGATCGTCCGCCAGGAGTCCCGCTTTCAGCTCCGGGCCCGCTCGCGGGCCGGTGCGCGTGGCCTGAGCCAGCTGCTGCCGGTGACGGCGCGGCAGATGAGCCGGCGGCTCGGTCCGTGGGATCCGGGGCTGCTCTTCGTGGCGGATTTCAACCTCCACTTCGGCGCGCGCTATCTCAGCGACCGCCTGCTGCGCGATTCGCTCCCGCTGTACGCCGTCATCGCCAGCTACGACGCCGGCCCGCAGCACTTCGTGCGCTGGCGGCGGTGGCCGGAGATGCGCGACCCGGACCTGTTCATCGAGCGCCTGCCCATCGCGGAGACGCGCGACTACGTTCGAAGCGTGTACGCCAACTACCAGTGGTATCGGCGCGTGTACGGCGCGCCCGGGGCGGGGCCGGCGTGAGACTGGCCGGCGCGGCGATGGTGGCCGGATGCGCGGTGCTGGCCGGTGCGTGCGCGAAGGACCGAACCGCCGCCGGCGCGGCGCCGGGCGCCGAGGCCCAGGCGTCCTTCCGGGTGCGGGAGGCCTATCGCGCTGCGGACGCCGTGCCGGCCGCGCTCTACACCTGGACCGGGCCGGCGGGTCTCGTGTTCGTGCTGGTGGACGTCGAGTCCGGGATTCAGGGCGTGCCGCAGGCCCGGGCGGACCTGTGGGTTGCCGGCGACAGTGCGCCGGTCCGGCTAGGGCGCTCGGACGTGATGTCGTCCGCGGCGACCATCGGTGCGTTCGTGTTCGAGGACGTCACGGGCGACGGTCTGCCGGATCTGCTGGGGTACGTCGCCGACTCGGCCGGCACGTCGTACCCGATCTTCCTCGCCGGCGCCCGCGGGATGATGGCCGAAGAGCTCGAGACCGCCGCGGCCGGCTTCCGCCTGTCGGCCGAGCCCGAGGAAGCACCGCGCGTCGTCGCCGGCGAACACGGGCCGTGCGCGCTGGCGCTGTGGGCGGAGGCGCCGGCTCCCGATTCGGCGCCGACCGGGTGGCGCTACCTGGCCCTCCGTCCGGCGGGAGAGCTCGCCCCGCCGAGCGCCCAGCCGCCACAGTGTCCGTAGAGCCACGGAGTTGGTCACGTTCCGGACGCGCGGTTAGAATTGAGGCCATGCTCCTCAAGACATCTGCCCTGATCGCCGCGATGGCCGCGGCTGCGGTCGCCACGCTGGCGGGCCAGCAACCGGCGCCGCAGCCGACGTGGCGTGCCATCCAGCCGGATTCCGGCGAGGTCCACCTCGCCAACATCCGCCAACTCACCTTCGGCGGCCAGAACGCCGAGGCGTACTTCTCCGACGACGGGAGCAAGATCGTCTTCCAGAGCACGAGGGGCGACCACCCGTGCGACCAGGAGTTCGTGATGAACGTCGACGGCTCCGACGTGCATCGCGTCTCCACCGGGCTGGGACGCACGACCTGCGGCTACTTCTTCGACCACGACCGGAAGGTCCTGTTCTCCTCGACCCATCTCGCGGGGGCCGACTGCCCGAAGCCGCCCGACTACTCGCAGGGGTACGTGTGGGGCCTCGACGACTACGACATCTTCACCGCCAACGTGGACGGCACCGACCTGCGGCGGCTCACCAGGACGCCGGGCTACGACGCGGAGTCCGTGGTGTCGCCCGACGGGCAGTCCATCGTCTTCACCTCGATGCGGCACGGGGACCTCGACATCTACACCATGCGGATCGACGGGACCCACGTGCGCCAGCTCACGCGCACCCTGGGCTACGACGGCGGCCCGTGGTGGTCGCACGACGGCAAGAAGATCGTCTACCGGGCGTTTCACCCCTCCACGCCGACCGAGCAGGCGGAGTACCGCCGCCTGCTGCGCCAGAACCTCGTCCGGCCGCTGGACATGGAGCTGTGGGTGATGAACGCCGACGGCTCGGACCAGCACCAGATCACCCACCTGGGCGGGGCCAACTTCGCACCCTACTTCACCCCCGACGACCGGCGGATCATCTTCGCGTCCAACTCCAAGGACCCGCGCGGCCGGAACTTCGACCTGTACCTCGTCAATCTCGACGGGACCGGGCTGGAGCAGGTGACGACGGATCCGGATTTCGACAGCTTCCCGATGTTCTCCCCGGACGGCAAGCAGCTGATCTGGGCCTCGAACCGGCACGGCACGCAGCCGCACGAGACGAACATCTTCATCGCCGACTGGGTGCCCTGAAACTCAGGGGCCGAGCGGCACGTTGTCAGGGTGAAGTGGTCTTCGGATGTGAGACGACGGAGGCGGGAGACGCATGAGCGAAGCCCAGCACCCGAAGCCGGACCAGGCCAGGCCGCCGAAGAAGACCCTCCGCCACGCGACGTGGGAGTGGGTGAAATCCCTGGCGGTCGCGCTCGTCATCTGGTTCGTGCTGCGGACGCTCCTGGTGGAGGCGTTCCGCATTCCCTCGAGCAGCATGGAGCACACCTTGCTCGTGGGGGATTTCCTGTTCGTGAACAAGGCGCTGTACGGGGCCGAGGTGCCGCTGATCCACAGCCGGCTGCCGGCGCTCCGCGAGCCACGGCGCGGCGACATCGTGGTGTTCGATTCGCGCACCGAGGCCGGGGTCAAGGTGGTCAAGCGGATCGTGGGGATGCCGGGCGACACGCTGCAGATGAAGCACGCCGTCCTGTGGCGCAACGGGGTCGCGCAGCGGGAAGGTTACGTCGAGCACGTAGATTCGGCCGACGACCCGAGTGACCCTGCGATGAGGGACTGGCAGCTCGATCACCTGCTTCCGAGCGTGAGCCGTGACACCTACCGGCCCACCAGGGACAACTGGGGCCCGCTGGTCGTGTCACGCGACAGCTTCTTCGTCATGGGCGACAACCGGGACAACTCGTACGACTCGCGCTACTGGGGCTTCGTGCCCCGGTCCGTGATCCGCGGCCGCCCCATGTTCGTCTACTACTCGTTCGATCACGACTCCTGGCGGGCGCTGCCGTTTCTCACCGCGATCCGCTGGGGGCGCATCGGGCACCGGCCGCTCTAGCCCGGCGCCGGCTCCGGGCGCGGCGCGCGAGCCAGGAACAGCGCCGCCACCATCCCCAGCAGTCCCAGCACCGCCCCGGCCCAGAACGGCGCGCGCATTCCGGACGTGCCGATGAGGAACCCTGCCAGCGTCGGTCCGACGATCCGGCCCAGGGTTGACGCGGTCTGCGTGATGCCGAGCGCCGCTCCCTGCTGTGCGGCCGACGCCCGCCGGCTCACCACGGCGTAGACGCTCGGCGTTGCCAGGGCGGAGCCGGCCGAAAGCACGCCCAGCGCCAGGTACAGCAGCGGCCGCGCCACGGCGACCGGCACGAGGGCCAGTCCGAGCGCGAGCAGCAGCGCGCCCGCCGCGGCGAGGCGCCCCTCACCGACTCGCGGGGCGAGCCGGCCCACCACGCCACCCTGCACGAGGGCGGATACGACGCCCATGTAGGCGAACAGCAGGCCCATCTGCCGGGTGCTGTCGCGCCACACGTCACGACCGAACAGCGGCAAGGTGACGTGGATGACCGCAAACGAGGCCGTCACGAGGAAGCTCGCCGCCAGCGGCGCCGCCATGCCGCGCAGCGGCCGGCGCCCGACCCGGCTGGCGCCGTGCCTGGGGGGCTCGCGGAGCCAGAGCAGCGCGCCCACCGCGTTGGCGGCGCACAGCGCGGCCGCCACGACTCCGGCGCTGCTGTAGCTGTGCGCCGAGAGGACGCCGCCCAGCGCGGGCCCGAGGATGAACCCCATGGCGAAGGCCGCTCCGAGGATGCCCATGGCGTGGGCGCGTCGCTCCGGCGGCGTGACGTCGGCGATGTAGGCCTGGGCCACGCCGATGGTGGCGCCCATGGCGCCGGCGACCATCCGCGAGACCAGCAGCGTCCAGTAGCTGCCGGCCGCCGCGAACAGCACGTAGGAAGCCGTCGAGCCCACCAGCCCGACGATGAGCACCGGCCGGCGCCCGAAGCGGTCGGAGACGCCGCCCCACAGCGGCACGGCCGCGAGCTGCAGCAGCGAGAAACTGGTGACCAGGAACCCGATGGCCGCCGGCGACGCATGAAAGACCGCCGCGTAGGTCGGCAGCAGCGGAAGGACGATCCCGAAGCCGAGGAGGTCGATGAAGACGACGGCGAAGACGACGCCGAACTGCTTGTTCACCCGCAGACGGTCAGCGCAGGTGCGCCAGCGGTCACTTGTATCGGTAGGTGATGCGGCCGCGGGTCAGGTCGTACGGGGACAGCTCCACCGCGACCCGGTCCCCGCGCAGAATCCGGATGTAATTCTTGCGCATCTTCCCCGAGACGTAGGCCAGGATCTGATGGCCGTTCTCGAGCTCCACGCGGAACGTGGTGTTGGGGAGCACCTCGGTGATCGTGCCCATCATCTGGATGGCGTCGCCTGCCACGTCGCGAACCCGCCTCTGGCTGAAATGAGAACCACGGGGCCGACCTCGCCCCGCGGCTCCCTAACCTAGCCCCCCGTGCGGGGCGGCGCAAAGGGGTTTCCCACAGGGCCTTGCGGATTTCCGATACATTGTGAATGCATTCACAACACCAGGCAATCGCCACTTCGCAGCAGCGACGGGGTAGGACCCGGCCGTTCGTCGAAGTGGTCCCCTATCGGAGGAGTAAGGTCGCAATGAACCGCTGGTCGCTCACGGCTGTCCCGTTCCTCGCGCTCGGCGCGGCCCTCGCCGGGCCATCCCGTCACGCCGCGCCGCCTGCCACGCATCACGTGCAGTTGCTGCAGCAGGGGGCGAAGTACCTCTTCGTCCCCGCCAACTTCACCATCAAGTCCGGCGACGTCGTCGAGTTCGAGAACATCTCGGGCTTCCCGCACAACGTGGCGTTCGACAAGGACCGCATTCCGGCGGGGGCGCGGGACGTTCTCAACCGGGCGATGGACAAGCGGCAGGGCGACTTGATGGGGCCGTTCCTGATGGTGGCGCACGAGAAGTACCGGATCTCCTTCGCCGGGGCCCCGAAGGGCACGTACAGCTTCTACTGTCTGCCGCACCGGGCCCTCGGGATGGTGGGCGTCATCACGGTCGAGTAGCCCGCTCGGGACGTGGCTTGCGGCACCTCCCGCCGCGGGTTAGGTCTGGCGGCGGGAGGTGCTTTCGTATGGTGCCAGAGCCTGGTTCCGAGAGCTTCGACCTCCTTGCCGACGTCCCGATCGAGGAGGTCCGCGCCACGCCGGAGGGGTTCGTGCTGGAGGGTCACGGCACCGACCACTCGGGGTATCGCCTCGAGATGCACATCGACTGGCCGGTCGATCAGCGAACCAAGAAAGTGTTGGGCGAAATCCTCTCGCAGGCTGAGGTTAGGGTAATGCGGTGGCGCCCGCCTCCCAGGCGCGGTCGCGCCCTGTGACTGGCGCGTGACTCGTGTCACGGCAGCCGCGGTAGGGGCGTGGTAGTCTGGCTGTTCGGGACCTGGCGGCGAGAGCTTGCCGGCGTTTTTTGTCGCCTGCATACTTGAGCGCGTCCCGTCTGTTGCATACTCCATAGCGTGAGGTACGGCGTGATGAGGCCTGCGCTTCGCGGCAACAGGGTCCTTCGCTTCGCCCTGGTTCTTGCCTGTGGCGCGTGCGCCACCGGCGGCCCGATCAGGGTGAGCGAGGTGACTCCCCAGTCCATCTCGGCGCTGGAGGCGGAACGCGGCCAGCGGCCGCACGACGCGAGCACCCTCACCAGGCTGGGCGTGGCGTACTTCAAGGCCGGACGCTACCAGGACGCGCGGCCGGTCCTCGACACCGCCGTCGCGAGCGATCCCACGAGCGGGGTGGCGGCGATCTACCGCGGCATGACGGCCGAGCAGCTCGGCGATTTCGCCACTGCCCGGGCCGCCTATCAGCAGTACATCGGCGTCGCCACGAACGCCGACCTGAAGCGCACCGCGCGGGAGCGGCTGGTGCTGGTGGATCGGAACGAGATGATCTACCAGGCGAGGCAGGCGCTGGCGAACGAGGCGAGCATCGCCGCGATGCCGCCCGAATCCAACACGGTCGCGGTGATGCCGTTCGCCTACAGCGGCTCGGACACCACGATCCAGCCTCTCGGGCGCGGCCTCGCCCAGCTGTTGGTGACCGACCTGGCGAAGTCGCGGCAGATCCGGGTCCTGGAGCGGGAGCGGATGCAGGCGATCCTGGGCGAGCTCAAGCTCTCCGATTCGGCGCGGGCGGAACCGGCGTCGGCACTGCGAAGCGGGCATCTGTTGCGGGCGGCCCGGGTGGTGCAGGGCTCCGTCGCAGGCCTGTCCGGAAACCTGCTGCAGGTGAACGCCGCGGTGGTGGACGTATCCAGCGCGCACGTTGCGGCCACCGCGCAGCAGAAGGACCCGCTGACGCGGCTGTTCGACCTCGAGAAGCAGTTGGCCATCGGCCTCTTCAACAGCATGGGGATCCAGCTGACGCCGGCCGAGCAGGCGGCCGTCGAGCAGCGCCCGACGCAGAACCTCCAGGCGTTCCTCGTCTACAGCCGCGGCCTCGAGGCAGAGGACCGCGGCGACTTCGCCGCGGCGCGGGCCGACTTCAACCAGGCGGCCGCGCTCGACCCCGGCTTCCGCGCCGCCAGTCAGGGCGCGGCGACGGCGACGAGCCTCTCGGCCGCGTCGCAGCAGACCGTGGCCCAGGTCGAGACCGCGGTGTCGCAGAGCTCGACGATCCAGGGCCCGACGCCGCCGCCGCCGGTGCAGGACGCCCTGACCACGGCCACCAACACCGTGGCCCCCACGAACGCCACCAATACCGCGCAGTCGACCGGCGCGACCACCCAGCAGCCCACGACCGAGCGAAGCCCGCTGCCGGATGCGACCGGCACGCTGGGCGGGCAGCGCGTGACCGGTAACGTGGTGATCATCATCAAGAGGCCGTCGTGAGCGCCCGGCACGTGATCGCCTGCGCGGCGGCGATGGCCCTGCTGGCACCGGCGCCCGTGCTCGCGCAGGGCCCGACCGGCATCACGGGTGTGGAGGCGCGCGACGTCAGCTATCAATCCGGGTTCGTGGTCAAGAGCGTGTCGGAGGTGTCGGTTCCGTTCGTGCTGCTGTATCCGGTGAACCCTCGGCTCACCTTCGACGTCGGCGGCCGCTGGGCGACGGCGACGCGCAAGGGGCTCGATACCACCGCCACGATCTCGGGGCTGACCGACATCCAGGCGCGGGGTGTGTACCAGCTCGTGCCGGACCTCGTCGCCCTGACCGTTTCGGCCAACCTCCCCACCGGGAAGTCGAACCTCGCGGGAGGACAGCTCCTGACGGCGGGCGCCATCGCCTCGGACCTCCTGCCGTACCCGGTCGCCAACTTCGGCTCCGGCTTCAACCTGACCTCCGGCATCGCGCTCGCCGTGCCGGTCGGCGGTTGGGCGCTCGGCGTGGCCGGCAGCTACCGGGTCAACGGCAGCTTCACCACCGGCGACTCGAGCTACAAGGCCGGGGGCGAGTTCCGAGTGCGCCTGGGCGCCGACCGCCTGATCGGCCAGGGCCGTCTTTCGTTCGGGTTCACGCTCTCCAGCTTCGGCGACGACAATCTCGGCAGCTCGCCGATCTTCCAGTCTGGGACGCGCTACATCGGGCAGGGCTCGTGGAGCTTCCCGATCGGGAACGCCGGCCTGCAAGTCTACGCGTGGGACATGTATCGGTCGCCGGGCACGCAACTCCTCGGCCCGAGCCAACCCACGCAGAAGAGCAACGTCCTCGCGTTCGGAACGGCCGCGTCGGTGCAGCTCGGTTCCAACGTGCTGAGGCCGCAGATCGAGTTCCGCCTGCACACGCTCGGGGACTCGTCGCTCGCAAGCGCCGGCAAGCTTCTGTCGCTTGGCATTCAGTACGAGATGGCGCTCAACGGTCGCGTGGCCCTGCTGCCGTCGGTGCGGTTCGACACCGGGAGCGAGAACGCGCTCGGCGCCAACGGCAATCCGTCCGGCCAGTCGTTCAGCCTCACCGGCTGGAACGCGGGACTGATGCTGCGAGCCAGGATGTAGATACGGCGGCTCGCGCCGCCTCCCGGCCAGGAGGCGGCCGGATCCCTCCGTTCCGCCCAGTCGCGGTCGCCGCGGCGAGCGACCCCACGGCCCAGCAACGGCAAGTCGTTGTTGGGCCGTTGCTTACGTCATCGTCTGGCGGCGATAAGCGTGCGCCAACTCCTTGACGAAGCCCAACCCGCTCGGTAGGTTGGCCCTCGCCAGCCGCCACAGCGGGCAGCGTGCGCCATCATCCGGTGGCGGCGCGAAGCCTAACGCGTTGGGGGATATGGAGATCGCCGTGGCAACCGAGCTGAGCAGCGGAGCCATCTCCAGCATTCTCGAGTCTGTTCCCGGCATCGCCCATGTGCTGCGGAGTCCCGTCGCCGACGCGATGGTGAACCTATCGCGGGCTGCGGCGGGCGTCGGGCAGTTCCGCATCCAGGATGCGCGGGAGTTGATCCGGTACGCCGTGCGGCGCGGGCTCATCGGGAGCGACGAAGGCGACCGCGTAACGGCGGAGATCGAAGGTGCAGCGGCGGTGAAGGCCGAGAAGGCGGCGACGCGCAAGGCTGCCCGCGAGGAGCGAAAGCGAGTGGCCGAGCGTGCGATCCACACTCGCCATGGGTCCGGGAAGGCTGCGGCCGGGCGCAAGCGCACGGCCGCGAAGAAGCCGGGGCACCCGGTCGGCCGGGTGAAGCGTGCCGGTCATGCCGGCAAGCCGGCCACGAGGGGCAAGCGCCGCCACTAGGAGCGCGCCGGGACGGCGTCGCTCGGGTCGTTGGGTGGCGGCAGGGAACGGGACGCGCGGTGGGAACGAGCCGCACGCGAGCGGTGGCCCGGTCTCGGGTGGCATCCGCCGGGCGGGTCCCCACCGCGCGTCGCGTCTACGGTAATCGTGTGCGGCCTCCCGTTGCCGCCGGAACGTTGCGGCGCGCGCCGTCCCGTTGCCGCTCGGTGGCGCTTCGCTCGCACGGCGGTTAACTCATCGGTGAAGCAGTTCGTCGAGGTGGTGCCATGAAGCGCTCGTCCGTCTTGTTCGTGGCTGTCGCGGTCACCAGTGGTCTGCTGTCGCCATTGCAGGCCCAGAAGGCGCCGCCGACGTCGACGCAGCAGCACCCGAGCCAGGCGACGGCCGCACCGCCGACGGGAGGGAAGCTCCCGCCGACCACGCCCCAATCCGCTCCCACGCCACCGGCGGCTCAGCCGCCAGCCGCGCAGCCCGCGGCCCAGCCGCCAGCCGCGCAGCCCGCATCCACGCCGCCGGTCACGCAGCCGGCATCCACGCCGCCGGTCACGCAGCCCGCCGTCACGCAACCGGCTGCCCAGCCCGCCGTCACGCAACCGGCAGCTCAGGTTCCGGCGAATCCTCCGCCCGCCGCCGTCACGCCGCAGGCGACGCGACCCGCCGCGGGTGCGTCGTCGGGCACGTATACGGCCAACCTCGCGATGCCACCGTATGCGGGCGCGACGACCCAGGACGCGCTGGATTACGCCGGCCGCCTGGGACGGATGCTGGACTCCGCCATCGTGACGCTGGTCGGCACGTTCAGGAACACGTCGGGGCAACCGATGTTTGGCGCGAGCAGCCCGGCGGCGCTGTCACAGCGGGAGCGCGATCGCTGGAACCGCTGCCGGAATCTCTACTGGGACCTGACCACCTACGCGGCCGCGGTCGGGCCGCTGCGGCAGTCGCTCGGACAGGACCCGGCGCTGCAGCGCGCGGCGGCCGATCTGGATACGGCGTTCATCCGGAGCGTGGCGACGGCCGAGTGCGACAACGTGGCGAGCATGATCGACGCGCCCGACCGGTGGACGCCGTGGAGCGATCAGTACGAGGCGGCGGCGCGCCGCTTCTACCGCGACTTCTATGCGCAGATCCGCGAGGTCCACGAGAAGGACCGCGCCCTCGTCAACGAGCTTAACCGGCTTCTCCCGCCGGGGCGGCGCGTGACGCCACCACCGGCGCTCCCGCCCAATCCTCCGTTCGCCGGCGCCACGCCCGGCTGAGCACCGGTTCCGGGATCGAGGGACTCTGGCCCCGGGCTCGGGCCGCGCGAGGAGCCTGGCTGCGGCCGCTGAGCTGCGAAACGCCGGTTCCGATCTAGCCGGATAACGCTGGCGGACTCCACACGTTGTTCCATTCCACATGTCGACATCGTGGGGATAGTCCACGGAACTCGTTCGTCCGCGGGCGGTTGGAGTCCACAGTCACCGCACAACGAAATGGCGTAACCCGAAGCAAATCCGGCACTTGCATCACGAATTGCCAGTGATATATTCGCAGCGTCGTCGGTGGGGAAGGGATCGGGCTCTGCTTGGTCTACGCCTGCTGACGGGCCCGAGCGGTAGCTTGGGGGAGGGCGCCAATGCAACAAGGGCACAGGCGCCTGTTGATCCCAGGGAACCCGCTGACTCGGGCAAGTGAGGCCAATCGCGCGCCTCACTCACCTCGCCTTGGCGCAGCGGGGTGCACTGCGAGAGGCCGGTACGCGATCCGGCCGGACTCGAAGCGCTCGAGGCGGTGAACCACGTAGCGCGGCCACGCCGCGTGGGGATCGAAGCCGGAGCTTCTGGCAGCCCTACCGGGACCCTGACAACAGACAACCGGTGGCTGTTGGAAGAAAAACGAAGGAGCAATCCTTCGGCTCCGGGTAGCTGCTTCGGCGACGGCCCGACCGGGGAGACCCGGGCGGGCCGTCGTGTTTTTCGCGATCTCCCTTTCCCCGCCGAACGGCACCTACTCCTCCCGACTGCTGCCTAGCTCCACGTACGTCCAGCCGCGGCTGCGGCGATCGGCGAGCGTGGTCGGGGGGAAGAGGAAGCCGGCGCCGGTCGTGGCGAACCAGGCCGCGTGCAGGTGGTCGGCCCCCTCCGGAACCGGTCCCTTGAACAGCTCGAGCAGCCAGCGGCGCACGTGCTCCAACTCCGGCGCGCGCGAAGCGAACAGGGCGATCACCGCACCGCGTCCCTGCGTGGTCACGAGGAAGTGGGCGATGGCGTTCCAGCGCTCGGAGAACTCGTAGCCGAGGACGTAGGCCTCATCCACGACCGGCGTGCCCTCCACGGGCGGTTTCTGTGGCGCCTCGATCCGCGGCCCGAGGAACCGATAGACCGGCTTGTCGTCGACGATGCGCTCGATGACGGCGACGCCGGTTTCGGCTGCGAACCACGCCGCGTGGAGACGGTCGGACGCGTGGAACAGTCCCGTTTCGCCGGTCCACTGCAGCGCCGCGAGGGCGTGGTAGAGCGGGCAGCCAGCGCTGTCGTCCACGGTGATGAGCCGTGGCGCGCCGCCGGCGGCCCTGAGAAACGCGGCGAGCGCGTCCGGGCGCTCCGCGAATTCCTCGGCCGGGTGCCGATTCGGGGTGGGGTTCATCCGGTCAGCCCGTCCCTTCCACGGCGTAGATGGCGTCGAGCTCGCGGAAGCGCTCGGCGCAGTCGATGCCGTAGCCCGCGACGAAGGCCTCGGTCGTCAGCTCGAAGCCGAGCAGGTCGAGGGTGGGTGGAAGGCGTCGCTTCGGGGCCCGCCGCAGCAGCGCGACCGTGGTGATGGAGGCCGGACGATGCGCCTCCAGGGCCCGGCGGAGACGCGCCAGCGTGCCGCCGCTGTCCACGATGTCGTCCACGACGATCACGTCACGGCCCGCGAGCGGCAGCTCCACGTCCTTGATGAAGCGGATCTCGCCCGGCGAAGTGCCGGCGCCGTAGGAAGCGATTCTGACGAAGTCCACCGCCACGCCGAAGGTGAGCCGCCTCAGCAGGTCGGCGAGGAAGACGGTCGCCCCCTTGAGGACGGCGACCACCACCGGGGAGCGCCCCGCGAACCGCGCGTTGAGCTCGGCCGCGATCTCGGCGACCCGAGCGGCGATCGCCTCCCGCGTGAACAGCACGGCGCCCAGCCTGGGCTCGCTCACGACGGACCGCGATACACGCGCCGCCGCTCGAGCGACCAGATCGGCTTCGACACCGACTCGCCTTCGCCGAAGTTCGCCGTCTCGCGCAGGGCGGCGCCGAGGTTCGCCGTGGCCGCCGAGGCGAGGTCCGCGTGGTGCAGCACCTCCGCTTCGAGCGTCATCGGACGCACCGGACTGCCGAACTCCAGCTCGCCGTGGTGGCTCAGCACCAGGTGCTGCAACAGCAGGCGCTCCGTCTCGCTCGTGACCGGCGTGTCCGGCTCGTCGAGGCGCCGGTCGAGCATGAGCGACCCGAGCGCCACGTGTCCCAGCAGGCTGCCCGCCTCGGTCATCTCGAACGGGCCGTCCCAGCGATAGGCCTCGAGCTTGCCGATGTCGTGCAGCAGGACGCCCGAGAGCACCAAGTCCCAGGCCGCGCCGCACGCCTTGGCCATCGGGCGGGCGATCGCGCCGACCTCGACCGTGTGCTTCAGCAGGCCGCCGAGCTCGGCGTGGTGGTTGGCCAGAGAGGCGGGGCAGCGCTCGTACTGCGCGCGGAAATCGGGATCCTCGAAGAACAGCGCGACCGCGCGCCGCCACGGGCCCTCGGCCATGTCGCCCCGCCACTTCTCGACGGTGCTCCACCACGGCGCGACGTCACCCACGGAGGGCAGGAGCCTCGACCAGTCGGCCATCTCGTGCGGCACCGGGCGCACGCTCGCGACCTTGAGCTGCCGGTCGGCCTTGTACGTCCCCAGGTCCCCGACGACGCTGATGACGGCCCCCTTCTGGAGGCCCTCGACCTTGTGGAGGTCGGAGGTCCAGAACGGGGCGGTCTTCACCCGGCCGGTGCTGTTCGCGAGGGTGAGGATGACGAACGGGCTGCCGTCGGCCTGGGTCCGCTGCTCCACGTCCCAGACGACGAACGTGTCTTCCACGCGGGCGCCGACCGCGAGGCCGGGAATGGAGACGGGGGCGGGCATGGAGTGAATATGGTGGCTGGTGGTTGGTGGGTGGTAGGTGGCGGGACGACGACCCACAGCCTCCTCCCGACTAACGGCTTCGCTTCCTTGGCTCCTTGAGTCGGTGCAGCGACGCATCCCGGTCGTCGACCGGGGTCATCCGGCGGATCGCCGGGTCCGCCCCGGGCAGCAGGTGGGCGATCGAGTTCGCGTAGTACTCCAACAGCGGCCGCTGACGCGGCATGATGGCGACGGACGAACCGGTGACCATCACGACGTGCCGCATCCGGAACATCCGCCGGGCGATGGACCAGGTGGCCTCGATGGACCGGTCGGCGCGCACCACCTTGGCGTTGACGTCGAGGAGGCGGTCGCGGAACTCGCGCATCCGCTCGAGGAGCTCGGGCAGGGTGACGACGTGCCGCTCGAACGACAGCAGGGCGGCGGACGCGAGCGCCACCGCCGTGACCGGAACGATGATGCGGACCCGCTCCATCGCGTCGTCCGCCAGGCGCTGGACGTGGGGCAGGCGGCTCGGGCGCGGGAGGGCCAGGACGTCGCTGGCCTGGGCCGCGAGCCAGCCCCGCACCGACAGTGGCGTGCCGAAGTTGACGGCCGCCCGGCCGTAGCGCTTGAGACGGCCGGAGACGAGTCGCGCGGCGTTGAAGACCAGATACTGGAGGACGCTGGAGGCCTGGCGCGCACGGGAGAGCCGCAGCTCGGGATCCAGACACTCCTGGATCAGCACCCGGTCCTCCAGGGTGCGGTCGTAGTTGAGCGCCACGGGCACCAGCCAGATGTCGCGATCGAAGCCGGTCTCCCGCAGCGTGCCGACGATGTAGTCGAGGAGGCCGATCTTCGCCGGCTGGAACCGCCCGTCGCGCGACAGCCCCCCCTCCGGAAACAGCCCCTGGGTGACGCCGTGGCGCGTGATCAGCTGCACGTACCGCTCCAGCACCGCGTGGTAGAGCGGCTCGCGGTAGCGGCGCCGGACGAAGTAGGAGCCAAACGACTTGAAGATCGTCTCCAGCGGCCAGACCCTCGCCCATTCGCCGACGGCGTAGCTCACCGCGACGCCCCGGGCCAGCACGTACGCGACGACGACGTAGTCCACGTTGGAGCGATGGTTCATCAGGTACACGACCATGTCGCGCCGCGGGATGCGCTCCAGCGCCGCCTCGTCTTGGTAGTCCACCGTCACGTTGTAGAGCAGGTCGAGCGTGAGCCTGGCCAGATTGTAGCCAAGCCGGTAGTACGAGAGCACGTTGAAGAACGGCAGGATCTCGTCGATGTAGCGCTCGACCCGCACGCGCACTTCAAGCTCGGTGAGGTGTTCCTGCCGCATATGCTCGCGCATCGCGCCGACCACCGCGGGATCCAGGATCAGCTCGTCGTGGATGGCGCGGCGGGAGACGAGCTTGTAGCGTGCGACGCGCGCCTGGAAGTCGAGCAGGGTACGGCGCCCCCAGCGGCGCATCCGGCCGCGGAGCGCCGCCGTGGCACGCCGCGTCAGCCACAGCACCAGTCCCGCGGCGAGCACGAGGGCGAGCGCGAAGAGCAGCCAGTCCGGGGTGCTCATCGACCGCGCCGCCTGCCGTCAGGTTGCGGGAAGCTGACCCGCGGCCTTCAGCTGCTGGAACGCCATGCCCTTGAGGCGCGTGATCCGCATCGCCATCGGGGGGTGGGTCGCGAGGAGGTCCGCCAGCCGGCCCTCCTTGAGATTCACGTCGCGCCCCAGCGGGTCCGCGATGCACAGATGGGCGGCGCCTTCCTTGATGTGGGTGGTGGGCGCCTCGTGCGTCTCGATCTTCTGCAGCGCGGAGGCGAGCGCCCCCGGGTTGCGGGTCAGCTCGGCTCCGGTGGCGTCGGCCAGGTACTCCCGGTCGCGGGAGACGGCCATGGCCATGATGCGCGAGATGAACGGGGCCAGGATCAGCGTGATCACCCACAGCACGAACACGACCAGCGCCGCGAGGGCCAGCGGGCCGCTGGCCTTCCGTCCCCGGCCGCCCAGCAGGCCCCCGCCGCCGCGCAGCATCCGCCCCATCCCGTTGGACAGCACCACGATCACTCCGACCAGGGAGGCGATGAGCGTCATCAGGCGCACGTCGAGGTTGCGCACGTGACCCATCTCGTGCGCGATCACCCCCTGCAGCTCCTCGCGGTTGACGGCGGCCAGGAGGCCGGTCGTGACCGCGATGCAGGCGGTGGGCGCGTCCCGCCCCGTGGCGAACGCGTTGGGGTCCTGATCGTCGATCACGTACACTCGGGGCTTCGGCAGCCCGGCGGCGACGGCCATCTCCTCCACGACGTTGACGAGCTGCTTCTCCTCGAAGGTCTGCGGCGCCGTCAGCTCCCGCGCCCCGGTGGACCACAACACCTGCTGCGGCCCCTTGCGCCACGACACCCAGGCCGTGATCGCCGCGATCGTCGTGACCACGACGCCGATCCACGGGAAGCGGTAGGGCACCTGGCCCTCGGTGCGGGCGGCGGCGGCGAGGTAGAGCGCCAGGTCGCCGCCGAAGCCCAGCCACGCGAAGAACAGGATGAACAGCACCAGCCAGGCCACCGTGAGCCTGCGGTTCCGCGCCTGCTGCTCGAAGAGGTTCGCGCCCGCCGTCACCCTTGCGGCTTCTTGAGCGAGAGGTCGACCTGCGGCACGGCGCGCTCGGCCTTGTCCTCGATCTCCCACAGCTCCGCGATCTCGGCCTTGGCGAGCCCGGCCACGAGATTGGTGGGGAACTGCTGCTGCCGGGTGTTGTAGCCGGTGGCGACATCGTTGTAGAGCTGGCGGGCGAACGCGATCTTGTTCTCCGTGCTCGACAACTCTTCCTGCAGGTCGCGCACGTTCTGCGACGACTTGAGGTCGGGATAGCGCTCCATCACCACGAACAGCTTGCCGAGCGCCCCGGTGAGGGCGCCCTCCGCGGCGGCGGTCTCCTTCACGCCGCCGGTGCCGCTGGCCATGGCCTTCGAGCGGGCGTCCACCACCGCCTGCAAGGTGTCCTTCTCGAACTCCATCGATCCCTTGACGGTGTTGACCAGGTTCGGGATCAGGTCGTGCCGTCGCTTGAGCTGCACGTCAATCTGCTTCCACGCGTTCACCGTCTGGTTCTTGAGGGCGACGAGCCCGTTGTAGGCGCTCACCACCCACAGGACGATGACCACGAGGACGACGAGGAACAGAATCGAGCCCATGAGACCCCGATCACGCGGAGGTTGCTGCGAATGTGCCGCCGCGCCGCCATGCTGGCAAGAGAGGGGCGAGCGGGATACACTCTCACGACCCCAGTGCACCAGGTCGGTGGCGGCCACGGGAGCGCTCCAACGGCGAAGCGTGCGGTGAGTTCCAGACTCGAGGCGGCGGGCCGTCGGACGGCCGCCTTCGTCCTGCTGTGCGCCGCCCTGCCCATCGCCGCCCTGCGCGCCCAGGCGGCGCCCGACATCACCGTCGTCGCCACACGCGCGTTTCGTCCCACCGCCGTGCTGCTGCCCCACTTCCAGTTCTGGGTGGCGGTGGACAGCGCCGCGGGCGGCGTCGTGCTCAGGAACCTCACCATCAACCCGGTGACCTTCACCGGCTGGATCCGCGTCGAAGGATTCCAGCCGGGCGAGCGCGCCGCCGAAGCCGCATCGTTCGCGGACAGCGTGCGGTTCTCCTCCGATGGGCGCGTGACGCTCCTGGTGGCGGACTCGGCCACCGGCGTACCGCTGGCGGTCGAGGTGCAAGGGGATACGGCCGTGGCGGCGGGCAAGCTGGTCATCACGGCGCCGCACTGGCCGTTCGGCCGTCTGGTGCTCGTCACCATCGATCCTGCCGACCTCTACGAGCACCGCTGGCGCTCGGTGGGTTACGGCGTGAGAGACCGGATCGTGGTGGACGACAGCCGCCACATCGTCTTCCTGCGGGATTCCACGATCGCGAACACGGTGGTGGCGATCGCGCCGGGGCGCGGCACGCGGGCGGCGATCAGGACCGAGGCCACGTCCCTGGTCCTGGGCACCGAGGCCGGTGGCAGGGAGCGCCGGGCCGTGGGACGCCTGGTGCTGGCGCTCGAGCCCGCTCGTGATGCCGGGGGGCACCTCCACCTGGAGCTGGTCTTCGGCCGCGGCGACACGGACGACGAGGCCGCCGGCGTGCTGGCGCAGGCCATGGGGGACAGCCCGGCCCCGTACGTGGCTCCCGGCCTGCGGTTGGGCACGCCGTCCTCGAACCTGCCGGTGCTGCTCACGCACGTGCTGGCGGCGGCCCAGCCGATGCTGCACTACGACCGGATCGCCACGTTCCGCAACCAGCCGGCCGGCTCCTACACGTTCCTGGCCGCCTTCGACCGCGACGGCTGGTACGGCGCCACCACGGCGCTGCAGCTCGGCGACCCGGAGGTGGTGTGCTCCGAGTACGGCCTGATGAAGCAGTACGCCGCCGCCTCCGGAGCCCAGCGCCACGAGACCTGGAACCGTCTCGGAGCGCAGGGCCGCTACGTGTGGACCGACGACTGGGGCGGACGGTGGATGGCCGACAAGGACCCGTATCAGGTCCTCAAGGGCTACGCCTGCTACCGCGCGACCCGGGACACGGCATGGCTCGGCAGCGAGCTGCCGAACCTGAGGCGGATCGCGCGGTTCGTGCTCGCGACCGACTACCGGGCCGACGGTCTCGTCGAAGGCGTCAGCTTCGGCACCTACTCCGAGATGTCGCCGCTCTCGCGCGCGGACCAGCCGTACCTCACCGAGGACCCGTACGTGAACGCGCTCGCGGCCTATGCCCTCGACCGCCTCGCCGAGCTCGAAGACGAGGCGGCTTGGCGGCTGCCCGCGGCGGGGCTCGGCGACAGCGCGGCGGCATGGCGGGATGCGGCGGCGCGCATCCGCACGGCCCTGCCCTCGCTGTGGCGGCCCGCGTTGGGGTGGTTCACGTACCACCTGCGGGCGGACAGTGCGGGCAGCTGGGATCACTACCATCTGCAGCCCGTGGACGTCCTGGCGTTCGGCGCGGTGGCGGATACGGGGATCCAGGCGACGATGGTGCGCACGATCCTCCGGCCCGAGTGGTGGGACGCGCGCAATCACGGCTTCTACGCCGTGCCGAGCGACGATCCGTGGTTCGACCGCGCCGGCTACTGGACCGGCTGGGGCTGGCACATCATGGACTTCAAGGCGCTGGAATCGGTGTTCCGGTACGGGACCGCCGTCCAGCGCCGGCTCGCCTGGGAGCGGCTGGACGAGGAGGCGTCGCGAATCATCCGCGTCAACTACGGGCGGCCCGGGGAACGCGGCGACAACAACGGCCTGTTCATGTTCTCGGCGGGCTCGTTCCTCGATCTCGTGGCGCGGGGACTGTTCGGGGTGGACGAGCACCTCGATTCGGTGGAGATCGCTCCGCACGTCGATGGCATCGCGGACGACTCGACCTGGCGGCTGGACGGCTGGAAGCTCAGCCGCGATTCGCTCAGCATCGCCTATCGGCCGGCGGACCGGGCAGTAACCGTCGGGTTGGCGGCGGCGCGTCACGTCCGGCTCGTGCTGCGGTTCCCGTGGCTCGCGCCAGGCGCCTGCGCGCGACTGCACCGGGGTGCCGCGCCCATCGAGCATCCGGATCTCACCTTCAGGACGGACGGCTCGGCCTACCTCGACCTGCGGGGCTTCTACGAGCCGGCGCTGCTCACGCTCTCCGCGGGTTCGTGCGCAGGCTGAGCGCCGCCGCCACCGCCCAGATCCATCCCAGCAGCGCCAGCGCGTGCGGACGTGAAGCCGTGCGGAGCAGAAGCCCGAGGTTGACCGGGACGCTGATCGCGGACTCGAGCCGCGTCTGCGGCAGCCAGCGCCGGAGTGCCACGATCTGATTGGCGGCGGCGCCTCCGGTGCGCAGCCGCGTCAGGATGGCCCGCTGGAGCGCGGCGTCGCCGAGCGCCCGCCATCCCGGCAGCCACACCACGTTCCACACCGTCGCCGCGTTTCCGTAGCCGTGCATGTCGGTCGAGCCGAACATCGGCCGATTCTCGAGGCGCGACCATGAAATCACCGTGCGTCGTCCGGAGGGGGGCAGCTCCATCGCCTGCGGCGCGCTGGTCCAGATCTCGAAGCCGTCCACACCCCATTCGCTCAGCTGGCCGAACTCCGCGCCCGTGTGATGCCGCCAGTCCTCCGGCAGGGTCGGTACCAGGAAGACGGAGTCGCCGTGCAGCCGCCGGATCAGGGCGCCGGTCGAGTCCCACGAGGCGTCGTAGGGCCGGTTGTCGATCAGGGTCGAGTTTCCGAGCGCCAGGACGTGAATCCCCGACAGGGAGATCTCCTCGCCGTCGAGCAGGCGGGGGAGCCCCCGCGGCACCCCCGTTCGCCACTCCCGCGCGGCGCCGAAGGCGTTGTGGTCCGTGACGAAGGCGACGTCGAACCCGGCTCGAGCATGCCAGGCCGCGTTCCGGCCGGCGCCGAATCCCGGGCGCCCGTCGTGGGAGAGCGCCGTGTGCGAGTGGACGTCCATCACCAACTCGTCCGCGCTCGCCGGCACGAGCCGGGGAATCGGGCGCGGCAGCCAGTAGCCCCAGCCGCAGAACGCGGCGAGCGCGACCAGGAAGGCCAGCGCCCACAGCGTCTCGCGTCGCGCCCGGCCGGGTGCCGCGGTCCTCCGCGCCGCCAGCCGCAGCACCGCGTACCCCACGAGCGCCCACAGGGCGAAGCCGATCAGGTCGCGGCGCGACCCACCGTTCAGCCAATCCGCGAGCAACGTGACCGGGGCGAAGAGCACGTGGGACGCGGGGTAGGTGATGCGGACCGACGCAGGCGTGGTCCAGCCGACGACGTCGACCAGGGGAGCGGCGGAGAACAGCTGCGCCACGACGACGCAGGCGGACAGCACGAGGGGCGGGCGCCAGCGCAGGCGCATGCGGCGCTACTGTCCGGAGTCGGCGGCGGCCTCGCGAAGGGCGCGCGCCACCCGCTCTGCCAGGCGCTGGCGCTGGGCGGACGTGCGCGCGGCCGGGTGGTCGTGGCGCAGCGAGATCTCGGCCAGGTCGTCGAGCGCGATGCGGTACCAGGCCCCCGCGGGCGCGTTGCCGGGCTCGCCGCCCTCGGCCGCACTGCCGTTGGACGCTCGCCGGCCCACCGCCCGAGCCACCCGGCCCCTCGGTGCGACGGCGCCGGGAAACTGGATCTCCTCGGGAACCGGCAAGGTGCCCAGCGCCGTGGCGACCCGTTTCTCCAGGACGTCGCCCGGGGAGTCGGCGATGTCCTTCGTGATCGTCGCCAGGGTGGCGCCTTCCATCTGCCGCAGCTTGATCGACAGGAGCTGGAGCAGGTGCCGGTAGCCGTAGGTCGCCGCCGTCCCCCGGCCCTCGGGCGGGCTCATCAGGTGCCGGGTCACGTAGAAGCGGATCGTGCGATCGGACGGGTGACTCTGGGCCGCGGCGTTGATCGGCGTCACGCCGGAGGCGTCGAGAATGCCCCCGGAGATGGCCGCGAGGTCCCGGATGTTCCAGGGCGCGAGCTTGGCGTATTCGCGGAGCGCCAGTAGAGCGTCGCTCATGTCGTGCAGATTTCATATCCCGCGGCCGGGCGCAGCGCAAGGAGGGCATGGGCCGCGAGGCCTTGACGTTCGGCTCCCGCGCGCCCGCGCTTGTGGCGGCACCGCAAGCCTTTGCCGGGCGCAGGCAATTCCGGCGCGCTTCTTGCTGTTTTTGTGATGAGCCCCTGGGGAGCGGAGTGCATGGCTCAGTACAGAATCGCGTGGCTGCCGGGCGACGGGATCGGCAAGGACGTGATGGAAGCGGCTCGGATCGTGCTCGATGCCATCCGGCTGGACGCGGACTACCTGCCCGGCGACATCGGGTGGGACTACTGGTGCCGCGAGGGCGACGCCTTCCCGCTCCGCACCGTCGAGCTCCTCAAGGGCGTGCACGCGGCGCTGTTCGGCGCGATCACGTCGAAGCCCGCGCGAGCGGCCGAGGCCGAGCTCGCGCCCGCGCTGCGGGGCACCGGCCTCGTGTACCGCTCACCCATCGTCCGGATGCGGCAGATGTTCGATCTCTACGTCTGCCTGCGGCCGTGCCGGGCCTATCCGGGCAACCCGTTGAACTTCGGCGACGCGATCGACCTGGTGATCTTCCGCGAGAACACGGAGGACCTGTACGCGGGGGTCGAGTTCGCTCCCGTCCCGGCCGATCTTGCGGCGGCGCTGGCCCGGGCCTCCAAGCCGTTCGCGCCGTTCAAGGACCTCGCACCCGACGACTACGCGATCTCGTGCAAGGTCAACACCCGGAAGGGCTCCGAGCGCATCGTGCGGGCGGCGTTCGAGTACGCGAAGCGGAACGGGCGCCGCAAGGTCACGGTGGTGCACAAGGCGAACGTGGTGCGGGCGACGGACGGGCTGTTCCTCGAGGAAGCGAAGCGCGTGGCGGCCGGGTACGCGGGCATCCCGATGGACGACGCCAACGTCGACGCGATCTGCATGTGGCTGCTCAAGAACCCCCGGAGTTACGATGTGCTGGTGGCCCCGAACCTGTACGGGGACATCATCTCCGACCTCGCCGCGCAGATGGTCGGCGGGCTCGGCTTCGGCTGCTCCGGGAACATCGGGGAGCAGCTGGCCGTGTTCGAGCCGTCGCACGGCTCGGCGCCCAAGTACGCGGGCCAGTACAAGGTGAACCCCATCGCCACGATCCTGGCGGCCAGGATGATGCTCGAGTGGCTCGGCGAGCAGGCCAAGGCCGAGCGCGTCGAGCGCGCGGTCGCGGCGGTGATCCGAGCCGGGAAGGTCCGGACCTACGACATGGGCGGGACCAACACCACGCTCGAGGTGGCCGAGGCCGTGGCGGGGGCGCTGTAGGCCGGGCGATGGCCGTCGCCCAGGGCACGCGCGCGATCGTCCTGCACGAGGTCGGCTTGCGGGACGGGCTGCAGATGGAGCGGCAGATCGTCCCGACCGCGCAGAAAGCGCGGTGGGTCGGCGAGCTGGCCGCTTCGGGCCTGGACGTGGTCCAGGTCGGCTCGTTCGTCCATCCCGAGAAAGTGCCGCAGATGGCGGACACCGACCGGTTGTTCGGGGAGCTCGACCGTCCCGCGGGCGCGACGCTCTCCGCCCTCGTGCTGAACGAGCGAGGGCTGGAGCGCGGTCTGGCGTGCGGCGTGGAGCTGTTCTGCATGGGGGTGTCGGCGAGCGAGACCCACAGCCGGAAGAACACCGGGATGTCGACCGACGAGGCGACCGGGCGCATCGTCGCCATCGCGCAACGGGTGCTGGCGGAGCGCAAGCAGGTCCAGGTCTCGGTGCAGTCGGCGTTCGGCTGCGGGTACGAGGGCGCCGTGCCCGAGCGCCGCGTCCTCGACCTGGTGCGGCGGTTTCTCGACGCGGGCCTCCCCTGCATCAGCCTGGCCGACACGGCCGGGCACGCGGTCCCGGACCAGGTCGAGCGCCTGTACGCCGCCGTGTTCGCCGCCGGGCCCGGCGTCGAGGCGGCGTGCCACTTCCACAACACGTACGGCCTCGCCCTCGCCAACTGCTGGGCGGCGCTGCGCGCCGGGGTGACCTGGTTCGAATCGTCCGTGGCCGGCCTGGGCGGGTGTCCGTTCACGAAGGTCGCGGGCGGCAACACCTGCACGGAGGACCTGGTGCACCTGCTCCAGCGCTCGGGGCGGCGCCCCGACGTCCGGCTCGACCGGCTGATCGCGCTGGCCGGCGAGGTCGCCCGGTTCTTCGGGCGCGATCTGCCGGGCAGCGTGTACCGCACCGGCACGATCGCCGACGCCCTGGCGGCCCAGCCGTGAGCACGGCGAAGCTGCTGGGCCACATCCGGGTCCTCGACCTGACGAACGTGCTGTCCGGCCCGTTCGCCACGGCGCTCCTCGCGCTGCTGGGCGCGGAGGTGATCAAGATCGAGAACCCGGTGGACGGCGACCTGGCGCGCCGGCTCGGCAACGTGCCGGATCTCAACGACCGCCTGATGGGCACCAGCTTCCTCGCGCAGAACGCGAACAAGAAGTCCGTGACCCTGAATCTCAAGGAGCCGGAGGCGCGCGAGATCCTGCGCAAGCTGGCGCGGACGGCCGACGTCGTGGTCGAGAACTTCCGCCCCGGCGTGATGGAGCGGCTCGGCATCGCTTACCCCGTGCTCGCCGGGGAGAACCCGCGGCTCGTCTACTGCGCCATCTCCGGCTTCGGGCAGACCGGCCCGGACGCGATGAAACCCGCCTACGACCAGATCATCCAGGGTCTGAGCGGCGTCATGGCGATCAACGGCGACGAGCGACTCAATCCGCTGCGCTGTGGCTTTCCGGTGTGCGACACGGTGGGGGGGCTCAACGCCGCGTTCGCCATCATGGCCGCCCTGTTTCACCGCGAGCGCACGGGCGAGGGACAGTTCATCGACGTCGCCCTCGTCGATTCCATCATGCCGCTGATGGGCTGGGTGGCCGCCAACCTGCTGATCGGGCACCAGCAGCCGCAGCTGCTCGGAAACGACAACTTCACGGCGGCGCCCTCGGGCACGTTCGCCACCAGAGACGGCGCCATCAACATCGCCGCCAACAAGCAGGAGCAGTGGGAGGCGGTGGCGGACGCGCTCGGCGTGCCGGAGCTGAAGCGCGACCCGCGCTTCGCCAAGCGGGACGCCCGCAAACAGAACCGGCGGGCCCTGACCCCGCTCCTGGAGGCGAAGCTCCGGGAGCGCGACACCGAGCAGTGGGTGCACGTCCTGAACGAGCGCGGCGTCCCCTCGGGCGCGATCCTCGGGCTGGAGCAGGCGCTCACCCAGGCGCAGGTCGCCCATCGGGACACCATCCAGACCGTATGCGCCGAGGGTATCGGCGAAGTGAAGGTGTTCGGCCTGACCGCCAAGCTCGCCAAGACGCCTGGAGCGGTCGAGACGGCGCCGCCACGGCTGTCCGCGCACACCGAAGAGATTCTCGGCGGCTTGGGCTATTCGGCGGAGCAGATCGCGCGGCTGAAGGAAAGGGGCATCGTGTGACGGAGAACGCGCCCGGCCCGGGGATGACGGTCGTGCAGAAGATCCTCGCTCGTGCGGCGGGCAGGAAGGCGGTGGCGGTCGGCGAGGTGGTGGAGCCGGCCGTGGACCTCGCCATGAGCCACGAGAACGCGGCCCTGGTGATCAACCAGTTCCTCGAGGTCTTCCGCGGCACCGGCCTCGCGCCCGCCGTGTGGGATCCGGCGCGCCTCGCGATCATCTTCGATCACCGCGTGCCCGCCGAATCACCCAAGACGGCGACCAATCAGAAGAAGGTGCGCGAATTCGTCGCGGCGAACGGCATCGCCAAGTTCCATGACATCCGGGGCGACCGGGGCGGCATCTGCCACCAGATCCTGCCCGAGAACGGCTACGTGCGGCCGGGGGCGGTGGTCGTCGGCACCGACTCGCACACCACGAGCCACGGTGCCCTCGGCGCCTTCGCGTTCGGGATCGGCGCCACCGAGATGGCGAGCGTATGGACGCTCGGGTACGCGGTGAACGTCGAGGTGCCGCCCACCATCCGGGTGAACGTCACGGGCCGGATGCCGGAGATGATCAGCTCCAAGGACCTGATCCTGCATCTGGTCGGCAAGCTCGGCGCGGCCGGCGCCGCCTTCCGGGTGCTGGAGTTCCACGGCGAGGCCATCCGCGCCATGCCCACGTCAGGACGCCTGACCCTGTGCAACATGGCGGTCGAAGCCGGGGCGACGTCGGGCATCGTGCCGGCGGACGCCGAGACGCTGCGCTACCTCCGGGAGGAGGCGGGCGTCCAGGACGCCGTGCCGCTGGTCCCGCCCGATGCGGACGCGCCGTACGAGCGGTCGCTGGACGTGGACGCGTCGTCGCTGGAGCCGCAGGTCGCCTGCCCGCATACCGTGGACAACGTCCGTGGCGTCGGCGAGGTGGCGGGGCGGCACGTGGATCAGATCGTGATCGGCTCCTGCACCAACGGTCGGCTCGACGACCTGGCCATCGCAGCGCGCATCCTCAGGGGCCGCACGGTCGCGGCCGGCACGCGGATGCTGGTCTTTCCGGCGTCGGGTCGCATCTACCAGCAGGCGCTTGCCGCCGGATACCTGGCCGACCTGGCGGGCGCCGGAGCGGTGGTGATGAACGCCGGCTGCGGCCCCTGCCTGGGCGTCCACGAGGGAGCGCTCGGCGACGGCGAGGTCGCGCTGTCCACCACCAACCGCAACTTCAAGGGGCGGATGGGGAACCCGGCGTCCGAGGTCTACCTCTGCTCGCCCGCGGTGGCGGCCGCCTCGGCGGTGACCGGGCGCATCACGGACCCGCGCCTCGGGGGCGGACGGTGAGCGCGGCCAAGGCAGTCCTGGTGCTCGGCGACGACGTCTCGACCGACGTCATCTACCCCGGCCGCTACATGGCGACGGTCCTGCCGAGCGAAACGCCCCAGTACGCATTCGCGGATCTCGGTCCGTTCAACGCGGGACTGAAGAGTGGCGCCGTGCCGGCCGGCAGCGTGGTGGTCGCCGGGAAGAACTTCGGCTGCGGCAGTTCCCGCGAGCAGGCGGTTTCCACGCTGAAGGGGCACGAGCTGGTGATCGTGGCCTCGAGCTTCGCGCGGATCTTCCTGCAGAACGCGATCAACCTGGGGCTCAGGCTGGTGGAGGCGCCGGGCGTGGTGGCGTCCGAGGGCGACGAGCTGGCGGTGGGCGCGGCGGAGGTCGTGAACCTGGCGACGGGCAAGCGGTACGCGGCTCGGCCGCTGCCGGCGGCGCGTCAGGCGATCATCGACGCGGGCGGCCTCATCCCCTACACGCGCCGCCGCCTCCTGGAGCGGGCGGCGCGGCGCTAGGCGGCGGCCGGGGGCTCGGTAGCCCTCGTCGAGAGTGCGGCGTCGTGCGGGCGGCGCGGAGGACGCTCCATCATTCAGGAGGATTCGGCGGCGCCAGCTTCGGCGCGGCGGCGCCCCGGACCCGGCTCCACAAGGCGACGATCCCGATGAGAACGCCCGCGGCCTGGACCGACGACGCGGCCAGCGCGACGTACCGCCAGACCGGGGCCGACAGCTCGAGGTCGAAGAACTCGGCGACCCCGCGCACGACGGTCCCCGCCGTGAGCAGCCCGTAGGCGAGTCCGACCGCGAACGGGTGCGGCCCTACCGGCTGGCCGCGGCCGGCGCGCGGGAACAGCCAGAACGCGGTGCCGAGGATCATCATCAGCAGGAATCCCACCAGCAGCACGTGCACGTGCGCCACGATCATGCCCTGGCTGATCACCCCACCGACGGTCAGCCGGTATTCGAGCCACAAGCCGCCCATCAAGCCGAGGGCGAGGAAGGCGAAGGCCGTCCTGAGGTAGAGGCGTACCAGTGCGTGCATGAGCGCAGTCTAGCGAGGCCGCTCGCGCCGAGCCAGGGAGTGCCGCTGCGCCGCGGCCGAAGCATCCACTCCGCGACGGTCCGACACGGTGGCGGCAGGCTTCCGCGCTAGGTTGGCGGCATGCGTCGCGGATTCACGTTGCCGGAGCTGCTTTCCGTGGTCGCGATCGTGGGAATCCTGACGGCGGTCGTGACCCCTCCCCTGATCCGCTACCTCGACCAGGCATCGGTGCGCGAGGGCGTTGAACGCTTCGCGGCGCTCTACGCCACGACACGCCAACTCGCCATCTCGCGCGGCACGCTGGCGCGACTGGAGCTGGAACGTACCGCGCCCGTGGCCACCTTGTCCGTGCAGCGCGCCCCCGCCGCCTGGGATACGGTGGGTGTCTATCCTCTCGGGTCCTCCACGGTCACTTGCTCGAATCTCGCCATCGTGTTCGGGCCCTTGGGGCTCGGCTACGGGACGTCCAACACGCGCGTGATCTTCTCCCGCGGCGCGTCCGCCGATACGGTCACCACCTCCCGGACCGGGAGGCTCCGCCGCTAGCCGCCTGCAACCATGCGTGGCGTCCGCGCGTCTAAGCACTGAGAGGCGAGGGGAGCGATGCATGGGCGCGACGCCGATGGTCGGAGGTGACCGCGAGGGCAGGACGACGCCCCGAGGGCGGCCGAAGGAGAGGGTGGTGGCGGGCACGCCCGCAGAGTCGGGAGCGTGGGGCTACTGCGTCCACCCGTCGCTGCTGCCGACGATCTTCGCGCCCAGCGGTGACGTCCCGGCAAGCGAGCCGGTAAAGCAACCGACCGCGCGCAAAGTCTGACGGCGGCTTTGCCCGGTCCCAGGGCCCGGGGGTTCGCCCCCGGGCCGCTTGTTTTCCTTCGGGTCAATCAGGGTGGCGGGCCCCCGCCAAACGTCAGGTGAACGGTGACCGCGACGTCCGGAGCCACGTGCAGCACCAGGGCGCGTACCGGCGGGCGGATGCCGAAGTCGCGCATGTCGAGGCCGAACGTGGCCTCGACCTCCTCGCCGTCCGGTCGCGCAACGACGGAGCCCGTCGCGCGCAGCGGCCGCGTGACGCCGTGCGCCGCCAGTCGGCCGACCAGCACCACGCCGGTCGAGTCGCCAGCGGAGGAGCCAGCCTCCACGCTGTCGAGGTCGAAGCGGATCTCCGGAAAACTGTCGGCGCTCATCGTCTCCCGCATGTGTCGATCCCTCAAGCCGTTGCCCGTGCGCATTTCCGCGACGAGGACCACGGCCTGGCCCCGGATCTCGGCCAGCTGGCCGCCGGAAAACGCGGCCCGGGCCACGCGCGCCTGCCCCGTGAAGCGTCCGATGATGGTGGAGTGCAGGACGAAGGTCGCAGCGCCGCTGGCGAACGGCGCGGCCGCCACGGGTTGCGCGGTCCGGCCGACGACGGGCACCGCCGCCATCAGCGCCGCGACGCCGGCCGCGCGACACAGCGCTCGCCCCATTGCCCCTCCGCGGACCAAGAACCGGATTCGGCCGAGTGCCGGCCTCGCGCGTCGTTAGGAGGCTGCGGCCTGGCGGGCTGCGTACGGTGCGCAGATCTCGTCGGCAACGTCGGCGAACGCTCGCGGCGCGATGCCGAAGCGAGTCGCGATGGCGTTGTCGTTCGTCGTACTACCCTCCAGGAGCATCTGGAGTTGCTCGGGCGTGATCGGCGCCACGCTCGGAAGGGTGGTGCCGGCCGCGGCGGCGAATCGCGCCACGCCGACCGGCACGGCGATCCGCCGGCGGCGCACCCCCAGCGCGGTCTCGAGATGGTCCAGCATCCGGTGATAGGTCAGCGGCTCCGTTCCCGCCAGGTCGAAGCTGCCCCGGAGATCCGCACGCTCCAGCGCGCGTGCGAACGCCTCCGCCACATCGCCCAACCAGATCGGCTGCAGCTGGTAGCGGCCGTCCCCGATGACCGGCACGACCGGTGAGAACCGGATCATGTCCACCATGGTCTTGAGCGGTGGACTGCCCGGGCCTGCGATGAGCGAGGGTCTGAAGATCGCGTAGGGCACTCGACCGGCACGAACCGCTTCCTCGGCCCGCCACTTCGTCTGATGGTAGCGGGTGGCATCGACCTGACCCCGGGCGCCCAGGGCGCTCATGTGCAACAGCAGCGGCGTCCCTGCCTCGCGGGCAGCCTCCAGCACGGCCTCGGTGCCGGCGACGTGAACCGATTCAAAGGCGTGCCGCTCGGTCTCAACGATGATGCCCACGAGGTGGATCACCGCGCTGGCGCCTTCGAGCAGCGTCCTCAACGCGACCCGTTCGCCGAGGTCGCCTTCGACCAGCTCGGCCCCCTGGTCCCGCAGGGCTCCGGCGCGCTCCGGCCTGCGGACGAGCGCCCGCACCTCGTGGTCCCGCCTGAGCAGCTTGTGAACGACCGCCTGCCCGACGTACCCGGTCGCTCCAGTTATCGCGACGCGCATAGGCTGCGAAAATGTGGCGGGGACACCCGCACCGAAACCACCCCACGAAGTTGACCGTAGTACAGCTATGTTGACAGAACCACGGTCTATTAGTAGACTATGGTCGGAAATGACCGTTTCTCATAATTCTGGTACCGAGGCGGTTCACCGTGACTGAGCCGACGCAGGGACGGCGGGAGCGCAAGAAGGAGGAAACGCGGCGGCGGATCACGCTCGCGGCGTTCGAGCTGTTCCACGAGAAGGGCTTCGACGCGACCACCGTCGACGAGATCACGGAGCGGGCCGACGTCGCGAAGGGCACGTTCTTCAACTACTTCCCGCGCAAGGAGTCGGTGCTCGCCGCCCTGAGCGAGGAGTGGATGGAGCGGGCGGAAGAGCACGCGGCGCAACACGGGCGCACCGCCGGCGAGCGGATTCTGGCGCTGTTCGGCGGGGTGGCGGAGTCGTACGGACAGGATCGCGCGCTCGCCGGGATGCTGCTCCGGGTCAGCATGGAGCGGATGGTCTGTCCGGAGCCCGATCACTCGCGCAGCGGACTGTACCAGCGCGTGGTGCAGGTCGTGCGGGAGGGGCAGGACAGCGGGGAGTTCCGATCCGAGCTGCCGGCGGACTCGGTGTTCGGCGTATTCGCGTCGGTATTCCTGGGCACGCTGGTCTGGTGGATAGGCGGCGGGCCCCACCAGGCGCTGGTCCGCGGCAGCACGCTGAGCCTGCACGACGCGGTCGAGTCACAACTGACCATCGCCCTGGACGGCGTCCGCTGTCATACGGGCGAGGCCGGAGCGTAGGGCCATGCGCATCGCGATCCTCGTCGCCCTCGCCCTCGCGCCCGTTGCGGCCGGGGCCCAGCAGCCCGGGCCCGGTCCCCTGCGGCTGACGCTGGAGGGCGCCATCGAGCGCGCCCTGCGGTCGGGCAACGAGGTGCGGATCGCGGAGGCGGGCGTCCGCCAGGCCGAGGGTGAGGTGACCCAGGCCTGGGCGTCGGCGCTGCCGGAGATCCGTGCCAACGTCACCTACCAGCGGACCTTTGCGTCGGTGTTCCAGAGCCTCGGCTCTGGAGTCCCGGCGTTCGCGCCCGATAGCACGGCCCCCCTCGCGACCCGAGTCAGCTACCTGGAGAACAACGCGCAGTTCGCTGCGTTTCAGGGTCTCGGCAGCATGTTCGCGAACACGGGATTCGGGAGCCCGGACAGCTACGTCGCCACGCTCACCTTCAGCCAGACGCTGTTCCAGGGCGGCAAGGTCGGCGCGGGGATCCGCGGCGCCCACGCCTACGAGCAGGCCGCGCGGGCGCAGCTCGACGAGACGCGCCGGGACGTGACCTACCGGGTCACGCAGGCGTATCTGAACGCGCTGTACGCCCGGCGGATCGTGGACATCACGGAGGCGTCGCAAGTGCAGGTGAACGACCAGCTGCACCGCGTGTCCCTCAACCACCAGGTGGGGTCGTCCGCCGATTACGACCTGCTGCGCGCCCAGGTCGAGGCGGCGAACCAGGAGCCGCTGGTGATCGCGGCCCGCAACAGCCGTGACGTCGCCCTGCTGGAGGTCCGGCGCTTGCTGAACATCCCGGCCGATCAGCCCGTGGAGCTGGTGAGCGGGATGCTGCAGACGCCGGCCGACTCGCTGCCGCGCGTGGATCTCCCCGCCCTGGACCTCGACGTCGCCGGCCGCGCGGCCATCGAGGCCGCGCAGGCCAACGTCGCGTTCCGGCGCGAGGCGGTGCACGTGTATCACGGCGACTACTACCCGTCGGTGAAGCTGACCAGCTCGTTCGGCGGCCAGGCGTTTCCCCAGAGCGGCTTCCCGTCCCGGCTGACGGATTTCCACAAGGACTGGACGGCCGCGCTGGTGCTCTCGGTGCCGCTGTTCGACGGGCTTCGGACCCACGGCGCGGTACAGCAGGCGGAGGCCGACCTGTCGCGCGCGGAGGCGCAGCTGGCGCAGACCCGGGAGAGCGTGGCGATCGAGATCGAGCAGGCGAAGGCCGAGATCGTCCGCGCGCAGGCGCTGGTGGTGGCCCGGCACGTGACCGTGGGCCAGGCGGAGCGCGCCCAGCACCTGGCGTCGGTCCGGTACGCGAACGGGATCGCGACCGCGCTGGAGGTGTCGGACGCGCGGCTGGCGCTCGAGCAGGCCAGCGTCAACGAAGCGCAAGCGACCCGCGACTACCTGCTGGCGATCGCGGCGTTGGAGCGGGCGCTGGGGCACCCTGTGCCCACGCAGACGGCAGGAAACCGGGTGGCAGAGGGGCAGTAGGGTTGCGGGACGCCGAGTTGCGAGTGGTGACCAGACGCGAGTTCTGAGAGCACAGAAAAGGATCGGCATTCGATGACGGCATTTCGGTGGGCGACGGGGGTCATGGGGCTCGCCACGGCGCTGGTCCTAGGGGCCTGCGGTGCGAAGCAGGCGGGCGACGGGGCGTCGGCGGCCGAGACGAAGGCCCCGGCATCGCGGGATCTGGCGACCCTGAACGCGGCGGACGTCGCCGTCGCGCAGCGCGCGACGCTGCGAACCGGCATCCCGCTGAGCGGCGCCCTCGAGCCCAAGGTGCGGGTGACGGTGGGCGCGCCGATGGCGGAGCAGCTGGTCGAGATGTACGTGAACGAGGGCGACCGGGTGAAGCAGGGCCAGCCACTCGCCAAGTTCAAGGACCAGGTGCTGCAAGCCGCGGCCGCCTACGCCAACAGCGACGTGGCGACGCAGCGGGTGAACGTGCGGGTGGCGGAGGCGGAGTCGGCTCGCGCCGTGGCGCTGTTCGCCGAGGGGGCGATCGCGCAGCGCGACCGCGACAACGCGCTGGCGGCGCTGGAGGGGACGCGCTCCCGGCTGTCGCTCGCCGTCTCGCAGGCGGCCAACGCCGAAGACCGGCTGCGGAGCGCCGTGCTGACGGCCCCGGTGGCGGGGGTGATCAGCCGGAAGTACGCGCAGGCCGGCGACCGCATCGACAACGGCAAGCCGGTGGTGGAGCTGGTGGACACGCGGGTGTTGCAGCTCTCGGCGTCGGTGCCGACCGAGTGGCTGGGCGGACTCGTGATCGGCCGGCCGGTGAGCCTGACGGTCGCGCAGATGGACTCGACGCGCGTGGCCGGCCGGATCAGCCGGATCAACCCGACCGCCGACCCCGCGACGCGGCAGATCCAGATCTACGTCGACGTGCCGAACCCCCGCGAGACGCTGGTGGGCGGCCTGTTCGTCTCCGGGCGCGTGCTGACCCGCGAGGTCGCCAACGCGGTCGCGGTGCCGCGCCCCGCGGTGCGGTACGAGGGGGAGGACCGCGTCCCCTGCGTGTACGTGGTGAGCGGCGGGCGGATCGCCCGCCGTCCGGTGGGTGTGGGCGTGAGCGACGACGACGTCGGCCTCGTCGAGATCACCCATGGCGTGGCCGCGGGCGACACGGTCGTGATCGGTCCCATCGAGGGCCTCGCCGACGGCACGCCGGTGGCGATCGGCGGCGCACCGGCGCCGGCATCGGCCGCGCGGTCGGCGCGGTAGCGGAGCGACCGGATGTTCCTCTCGAACCTCTCCATCAAGCGGCCCGTCTTCGCCACGATGATGATGCTGGCGCTCGTCGTGCTGGGCCTGTTCTCGCTGCGGCGCCTGAAGCTCGACGACATGCCGGACGTCGAGCTGCCGTTCGTGATGATCCAGGTCCGCTACCCGGGCGCCAGCACCGAGGCGGTCGAGCGCGAGGTCACCAAGAAGATCGAGGAAGCCGTCAACCCGATCGAAGGCGTGGACCGCATCGAGTCCTCGTCGCTCGAGGGGTACTCGACGATCTTCATCCAGTTCACGCTCCAGACCAAGGTCATGAACGCGCAGGCGGATGTGCGCTCGGCGCTGGACGCCATCCGCGGGGACCTGCCCGACGAGATTGATCCGCCGATCGTATCGCGGTTCGACTTCCGGCAGAACCCGATCGTCAGCCTGGCGCTGTCGGGCCAGGGGTGGGCGCTGCGCGACCTGACCCAGCTGGCCACGGAAACCATCAGCCGCCGGCTCGAGACGGTGGACGGGGTGGGCAGCGTCACCGTGGTGGGCGGCCTGGAGCGAGAGATCCACGTCCTCCTGTTGCCGGCCCGCATGGACGCGCTGGGCGTGAGCCCGGACATGGTGATCGCCGCGCTGCGGCGCGAGAACATGGACACGCCCGCGGGGCGGGTGGAACAGGGCAACGCGGAACAGTTGGTGCGGGTCAAGGGCCGCATCACGGACCCCAAGGATTTCGCGGCGATCGCGGTGACGACGCGCAACGGGGTGCCGGTGCGGCTCGGCGAGGTGGCCCGCGTCGAGGACGCCCAGGAAGAGGAGCGCACCCTCGCGGAGTTCTCCGGCAAGCGCGCCATCGGCATTGACATCCGCAAGGTGTCGGGTGCCAACACGGTGGACGTCGCGAACGGCATCAAGCGCGTGATGGCGCAGCTCAACGGCGAGCTGCCCGCCGGCGTCCGGCTGGAGGTGGTGCGGGACAACTCGAAGTGGATCAAGGACTCCTTGGCGGACGTGCAGCTGGCGCTGATGCTGGGCGCGCTACTCACGGTATTGATCGTCTTCATCTTCCTGAATTCGTGGCGCTCCACGGTGATCACGGGCCTCACTCTGCCCGTGTCCATCATCTCGGCGTTTCTCGTCATCTACGCGATGAACTTCACGATCAACACCCTGACGCTGATGGCCCTGTCGTTGGCGGTGGGGATCCTGATCGACGACGCCATCGTGGTCCGGGAGAACATCGTGCGGCACGTGGAGCACGGGGAGGACCACTACACGGCGGCGAAGGAAGCTACGAGCGAGATCGGCTTCGCGGTGTTCGCCACCACGATGTCCATCCTCGCGGTGTTCGTGCCGGTGGCCTTCATGGGCGGGATCGTCGGTCGGTTCTTCTTCCAGTTCGGCATCACGATCGCCTTTGCCGTGGCAGTCTCCCTCTTCGTGTCGTTCACGCTCGACCCGATGCTCTCGTCGCTCTGGTATGACCCGCAGGCTGCCGGCCACGCCGAGCGCGGCCGAGTCGGCAAGCGGCTGGAGGCGTTCAACGGCCAGGTGCGGGACGTGGGGCGATGGTATCGTGGTGTGATCGCCTGGTCGTTGGACCACCGCGGTGCGGTGCTGGGGATCGCGGCGACGGCGTTCGCGGCCGCCATGGTGCTGATGGCCGTCGGGGCGGTGGGAGGGCAATTCGCGCCGACCACCGACCGGAGCGAGCTGCTCGTGACGATCCAGACGCCGGTGGGCTCCTCGCTCGGCTACACGCAGGCCAAGGGCGAGGAACTCGATCGGTACCTGCGGTCGCGCCCCGAAGTCGAGTACACCTACTTCACCATCGGCGGGGGAATGCAGCACACCGTCACCGATGGTACGATCTACGTGCGGATGAACCCGAAGAGTCAGCGCCGCTTGAGCGAGCAGGGTTTCCAACTCGTGCTGCGGAGAGAGTTGGCGTCGTTCAGGGGTGTGAAGACCGGGATCAGCGAGGCGGGTGGCATGGGCGGCGGCCAACTGCCGGTGCAGGTGAACATCCTCGGGCCCGACGTCGCGCGGTTGCAGGAGCTGAACGACCGGATGATGGCGGCGATCAAGGACGTGCCGGGGTTGGTGGACCTGAAGTCGAGCCTGGAAGGGCGCAAGCCGGAGTACGTGATCGACGTGAATCGCGACCTGGCGAGCAACGTGGGCCTCTCCATCGGCTCGTTGTCGAACACCCTGCGCGTCGTTCTCGCCGGCCAGACTGCCACCAGCTACGAGGACGAGACCGGGCTCACCCACGACGTGGTGGTGCGGGTCGCGCCCGAGTACCGCACCTCGTTCGACGACCTGGCACGCATCCCGGTCGCCACCAGCGCCATGAACCCGCGCACGCTGTCGCCGATCATGGTGCCGCTGGGGCAAGTGGCGCAGATCCACCCGAGCGGGGCACCGGCGGAGATCAAGCGCCTGTCGCTGGAGCGTATGGCGCGCCTGGAAGGCAACTACCAGGGCCGGGCGCTGACCAAGGTGATGGGCGACATCAAGAAACGAATGGCCACCGTCCCGCTGCCGCCGGGCTACCGGATCGACATCGGCGGCGAGACGAAGAACTTCGTCGAGACCGTCGGCTACATCATCGAGTCGCTGGCCCTGGCGATCATCTTCGTCTACTTGATCCTGGCTTCGCAGTTCGGCTCGTTCCTGCAGCCGCTGGCGATCATGCTCTCGCTGCCGCTCTCGATCGTCGGCGTGTTGGTCGCGCTGCTCCTGACCGGGGATACGCTCAACATGCTCAGCATGATCGGGCTCATCATGCTGATGGGCCTGGTCACGAAGAACGCGATCCTGCTGGTGGACTTCGCCAACAAGGCGCGGGAGCGGGGTGCCACGCGGCGGCAGGCGCTGATCGACGCCGGCGAGATCCGGTTCCGGCCGATCATGATGACCACGTTCTCGATGATCTTCGGCATGCTGCCGACGGCACTCGCCCTGGGCGAGGGGGGCGAGTTCCGGGCGCCGATGGCACGCGCGGTGATCGGCGGGCTCATCACCTCGACGATGCTGACCCTGATCGTGGTGCCGGTGGTCTACACCTACCTCGACGACTTCGGATCGCGGGTCCTGGCGTTCCTGACGGCGGGGAAGCGGGCGCGGGCGGCGGCGACGGCGCCGGCCCCGCCGGCGGGCGTGCCGGAGGGCGTGCCGGCGGACTAGCCGTCAACCCCCGGCGGTGCGGCCGTCCGTCGGCTTGGCGAGATCGGTCATCCGGGTCGTGCCGACGTAGGTCGTGGGCTGCTCGTGGTCCAGCTCCGCCAGGCGGCGCAGCAGCTCGGCGATACGCGCCAGCTGCGTCCGGGCCTGGGCCAGGGCCGCCACACTCGTGGAGGGGAAGTCCCGCTCATCGAGCGCGAGCAGGTCGAGCTGGGTGCTGAGCGCCATGAGCGGGTTGTTGATCTCGTGCGACAGCGCGACCACGATCTCGCCGATGGCAGCGCGCCGCTCCGCGCGGATCAGGTTGTGCTGCGCCACGGCCAGCTGGCGCTCGATCTCCCGGACCCGCACCACCCGCGCCAGCACCTCGGGCAGCAGCTGCGTGAAGCCGTCTTCCTTGATGATGTAGTCGTTGGCCCCGAGATGCAGCGCCTCCGCCGCCACCCGCTCGCTGCCGTGCCCGGTCATCATGATCACCGAGCCCTGATAGTCCGCCGCCCGGATCTCGCGCAGCGCGTCGAGGCCGGAGCGCGGCCCCTCGAGGCGATAGTCCATCAGGATGACGTCGGCGGAGGGTGCCAGCCGCACGGCCGCGTCGGCCGTGGCCGCGGTCCCGGCGCAGGCCAGCCCGGCCGCGGCCACCAGGAGCTCGACCAGGCGGGCCTGGGCCTCGTCGTCCTCGACGATGAGCACCCGCGGCACCGCCGGGGTGGTGCCGGCGGGCGGTGCGGTGTCGGCCGGCGCGGCGCTCACGCCGCCACGAACTCCGCGCGGACCGCGGCGGGCAGGACCCCCGCGCGGTGGCCTTCGTCGAGGAGGCGCTGGACGGCACGCTGCCCGGTGGGCCCCAGATCCACGGTGAAGTCGTTGACGTACATCCCCACGAACCGGTCGGTGCGCTCCGCGTCCATCCCCCGCGCGAAGCCCTGGGCGTGCGCCAGCGTCTCGGCGCGGTGTCCCAGGCCCCAGACGATCGAGGCCCTGAGGTCGCGCGCCACGTCGCGCACCAGGTCCGGCCCGAGGTCCTTCCGGACCACGTTCCCTCCGAGCGGCAGCGGCAGGCCGGTGTCGCGCGCCCACCACTCGCCGAGGTCCTCCCACAGGGTGAGGCCGCGGTCGGCGTAGGTCAGCTGGCCCTCGTGGATGAGCAGCCCCACCTCGACCCGGCCGGCGAGCACCGCGTCCTCGATGGCGTCGAAGGGGAGGATCGCGGTGCGTGCCCGGGGCTGATAGAGGCGCAGCGCGAGCGCGGCCGTGGTGAGCGCGCCGGGGATGCCCACCAGGCGCGACGCCAGCGCGGCCCTCGCGTCCGCGGGCCGGGCCTCCCGGGCCACGAGCCTGGGTCCGTAGCCGTCGCCGACGGAAGCGCCGTGCACCAGCAGCGCGTAGCGGTCGGCGAGGTGGGCGTAGGCGTGGAACGAGACGGCCGTCACGTCGAGCTCGCCAGCGACCGCGCGCCGGTTCAGCGTCTCGATGTCCGCCAACTCGTGCAGGTAGCGGCGGTCGCCGGTCTTCACCTTGCCGGCCGCGAGCGCGTAGAACATGAACGCGTCGTCGGAGTCCGGGCTGTGCGCCACCCGGATGTCGCGCGGCACGCTAGGATCCGGCCGCCGCGGCGCCGGCCCGCTGGGCCCGGCTGCGGGTATCCTGGAGCATCTGGGCGTGCTCCTGGTACTCGGGGCGCTTGCGGGCCAGTTCGGCGTCGTAGTTCCGGAGGAACGCCTCGTAGGCCCGGCGCGCCTGGGCCGCGTTGCCCTGAGCCTCCGCGGCGCGGGCCTTGAGGAGCCACCCGAACAGGTGATTGGGCGCACTCGTGAGGATGGTGTCCCCCTGGGCCGCCGCCGCGACCGTGGCCCCGATGGCGAGCTGCACCAGGCCCAGGTGCAGCCGGGCGTCGGGATCGAGTTCGCCGCCGAGATTGGCATAGGCCTGCAGCGCCATCGGGGCGAAGAAGCTGACCTGCGAGCTGTCGCCGGCCTCGTACGCGGTCATGATGCGGTTGTACAGCCGGTCGGCCTGCTCGCGCGGCGTCATCGTCGACAGGTCCGTGGTCGCGCGCTCGCCTTCGGGGGGCGCACCCTGGGTCGCCGCGGCGGTCGCCGGCGGGGCGCTCTTCCTCGCGACCACCACCACGACGACCACCAACAGCGCGAGGACGCACACCCCGGCCACGTACCACGCCAGCCGGTCGACCGTGGCGGCGCGGGACCGGGGGGCGGCCACGCTGGCCGCCCGCGCGACCGGCTCGCCGCACTCGGCGCAGAACTTCGCCCGCGCCGACAGCTTCGCCCCGCAACTCCGGCACGTGGTGGGCGCGAGGGAGGCGCCGCACTCGGCGCAGAACTTGCCGGCCGACTGGGCGCCGCAGTTGGGGCACGTCTTGGTATCGGGAGCCATCGCTCTAACCTAGAGCGGGAACGAAAGGCATGGCAACTCTGGAACTCCGCGCGGCAGCCGCCTAGCTTGCACCCATGTCCCTGGTCAGCCAGGCCTACCGGGATGCCGGCGACGCGATCGGGCGCCACGCGAACGAGATCGCCGCGAGCTGGCGGGACCTCGTGCGGGGCGACGCCGCCATCGCGGGGGACGAGCGGCTGCCCGACCTCCTGCTCACCAACCAGGTGCCGGCGCTGCTGGCCGACATCGCGCTGGCCTTGAGGGAGGGCGAGGACGGCGCGTCGCCCGACCGCTCCATCGCACGTCGTCGCCGCGGGCTCCGCTTCGGCAAGCTGCGGGGGCTGGCGCGCTACGACGCGGCCGACCTGTACCGCGAGTTCCGCCACCTCCGCCACGCCATCTGGCGGTTCCTCAGGCGCGGCCTCGACTGGGGACGCGGCGACGCGTTCGAGGTGATGCTGGCGATCGACCAGTACCTCGACGAGGTCATCGGCGCCAGCCTGAGGGGCTACGTCGAGGCCTCCGAGCGCGCCGCCGAGCGGGAGCCGGCGGACCCCCGGGACTAGGCGCCGGGCGGCGCCGTCATGGAGCCTTCCCCGCGCTTTTCCTGGATGCCCGGGGCGCTCCACCTCGGGCAGCTGGCCCGGGCTGGGGCGCGCTGGGAGGTATACCTGCAGTCGGAGCCGCACCCCGACGTGGGCGCCATCCGCGGGCGCCTCCACTTCGTGTCCCTCGACCGGCACCGCGCCACCGCCTGGATCTTCCTCGAATGGACCGCCAAGGAAGTGGTGGACCGGGCCCGCCAGTTCTCGGCCGTCGAGCTGTGGAGCTTCCTCGAGGCCCTCGCCCCGTAGGTGCCACACCTGTCGCACGTTCGCATCACAAAATGCACGAGTAAGGCAAGGCCCCAGAGCAAGTTAGACACGATCGTGCGATTTGCACGCTTCTTGCTTGACAGTTTGCACGACCGTGGGTAGTTTCGCCGACTTCTTTTCGCAGAGGATCTCGTTATGGCCGCCACCGTCGCCAAGACCGCCTCCAAGCGCAGCACCTCCAAGGCCTCGGCCGCTCAACCCGCCGACGTGATCCGCCTGGCAAAGGACAGCGGGGTCCAGGTGATCGACGTGCGCTTCACCGACCTGCCGGGCACCTGGCAGCACTTCTCGATACCCGTCGGTGAGCTGAGCGAGGACATGTTCGAGGAGGGACTCGGGTTCGACGGCTCGAGCATCCGCGGGTTCCAGGCCATCAACGAGAGCGACATGCTGCTGTTGCCGGACCCCGCGTCGGCGTTCGTGGATCCGTGCCTCAAGGTGCCGACCCTGGTGCTGGTGTGCGACATCAAGGACCCCATCACCGGGGAGCGCTACAGCCGCGACCCGCGGTACGTGGCGCAGAAGGCCGAGCAGTACCTCGTCAAGAGCGGCATCGCGACGACGTCGTACTGGGGCCCCGAGGCCGAGTTCTACATCTTCAACTCCGTGCGCTTCGACCAGAATGCCCACGAGGGCTACTACCACATCGATTCCGAAGAGGGGATCTGGAACTCGGGGAAAGACGGCGGCACGCCGAACCTCGGCCACCGGCCGCGGCACAAGGAGGGCTACTTCCCGGTGCCGCCGGTGGACCGACTCCAGGACCTGCGCTCGCGCATCATGCTGGCGCTCATCGCGTCCGGGATCAACGTCGAGGTGCAGCACCACGAGGTCGGGACGGCGGGACAGGCCGAGATCGACATGCGCTTCGGGACGCTGATCCGGATGGCGGACCAGATCATGATGTACAAGTACATCGTCAAGGGCGTCTGCCACGAGAACGGCTACACGGCGACCTTCATGCCCAAGCCGATGTTCGGCGACAACGGCTCGGGGATGCACGTGCACCAGAGCCTGTGGAAGAACGGCACCAACCTGTTCTGGTCGGAGCGGGGCTATGCCGGGCTCTCGGACATGGCGCGCTTCTACATCGGGGGCCTGATCAAGCACGCGCCGGCGCTGCTCGCGTTCGCGGCGCCGACGACGAACTCGTACCGGCGGCTGGTGCCAGGGTACGAGGCGCCGATCAACCTGATCTACTCGCAGCGCAACCGCAGCGCGGTGTGCCGGATCCCGATGTACTCGAAGTCGCCCAAGGCGAAGCGGATCGAGTTCCGGGCGCCCGACCCGTCGGCGAACCCGTACCTCACGTTCGCCGCGCTGCTGATGGCCGGCCTGGACGGGATCAAGAACCGCATCGAGCCGCCGGCGCCGATCGACAAGGACCTCTACGACCTGGAGATGCACGAGCGCAAGCGCGTGAAGAACACGCCCGGCTCGCTGGTCGAGGTGCTCGATGCGCTCCAGAAGGACAGTCAATTCCTACTCCAGGGCGGGGTGTTCACGCCGGATCTCCTGGACACCTGGGTCGAGTACAAGACCAAGAAGGAAGTGGAGCCAGTAGCGCTGCGGCCGCATCCGTACGAGTTTTTCCTGTACTACGACGGATGAGCCGGTTCCCGCCTAACATGGAGTGTCAATGACCCCACGAGCGCGCAGGGTGCGCGCAGCGGTGTCAGGCGAGGCGGGCGCGACGGTCGTCGCGCCCGTTTCGTCTCATGCCGTGATGCGACCGTTGCCCATGGCACTGGACGCCGACTACCGCGCGATGGTGCGGTCGAAGGACGTCACCAAGACCGACATTCTGGAGGTGTGCGACCGTCTCGGTGTCCGCTTCCTGCGCCTCCAGTTCACCGACATCCTCGGCGTGGTCAAGAACGTCGAGGTGCCGCGCAGCCAGTTCGAGAAGGCCCTCGACGCGCAGATCATGTTCGACGGCTCTTCGATCGAGGGCTTCGTCCGGATCGAGGAATCGGACATGCTGCTGGCGCCGGACCTCACCACGTTCCGGATCTTCCCCTGGGGCGCCGAGAGCGGGCTGGTGGCGCGGCTGATCTGCGACATCCGCAACACCGACGACTCGGACTTCGCGGGCTGCCCGCGGCTGGCCCTGAAGCGGCAGGTGGCGCGTGCGCTGACGCTCGGCTACACGATGATGGCCGGGGTCGAAGCCGAGTTCTTCCTGTTCTACAAGGACGCGCACGGCGACCCGACGACCGAGGTGCACGACGTCGCCGGCTACTTCGACGTGGGACCGGTGGACCGCGGCGAGCAGGCGCGGCAGCTCATCGTGGCGGATCTCGAGGAGATGGGATTCGAGGTCGAGGCCGCCCACCACGAGGTCGCACCCGGCCAGCACGAGGTGGACTTCCGCTATGCCGACGCGCTCGCCACGGCGGACGACCTGGCGACGTTCCGGGTGGTCGTGCGGAGCGCGGCGGAGCGCTACGACCTGGTGGCGAGCTTCATGCCCAAGCCGATCTTCGGTCAGAACGGCTCGGGGATGCACACCCACCAGAGCCTCTTCAAGGGCGACCACAACGCGTTCTACGACCCGAAGGCGGAGTGGCAGCTGTCGAAGGTCGCGCTGCAATACATCGCGGGCCTGCTCGAGCACGCGCGCGGCTTCTGCGCGGTCACGAACCCGCTGGTGAACAGCTTCAAGCGGCTGGTGCCGGGGTACGAGGCGCCGGTCAACATCGCCTGGAGCATGAAGAACCGCTCGCCGATGATCCGGATACCGGACCGCCGTGACTCGGGGACGCGGTGCGAGCTGCGCATGCCCGATCCGTCGGCCAACCCGTACCTCGCGCTCGCGGTGCAGCTGGCGGCGGGCCTCGACGGGATCGAGCGCAAGCTGACGCCGCCGGACCCCGTGAACAAGAACATCTTCACCATGACGTACCGGGAGCGGCGGCACCACCGGATCGACGACTTGCCGCGCGACCTGCACGAAGCGCTCGATTGCCTCGAAAAGGACCCGGTCGTGCTCAGCGCGCTGGGCGAGCACATCGCCGGGCGCTACGTCGATGCGAAGCGCGCCGAGTGGGCCGAGTACATCTCACAGGTGAGCGAGTGGGAGATCAGGAAGTATCTGGGGCAGTACTGACGGGACGTGAGAGGTGAGAGGTGAGTAGTGAGAAGTGATGGCTGAGAGGGGGCTGGTTCCCGGCGCCTTCCTGCTGGACCTGGACGGAACGCTGTACACCGACGCGGGGGCAGTGCCCGGCGCGGTCGAGGCGCTGGCCGAGCTGCGGCGTCGCGGCGTCCCGCTCCGTTACGTCACCAACACCACCCGGCGGTCGCGCCGCCGCCTGGCGGACCGCCTGGCAGGCTACGGCTTCGCCGCGGAGACGGCCGAGATCGTCTCGGCGCCGATGGCCTGCGTCGCGATGCTGGAGGCCCGCGGCGCAACGCGGGTCGCCGCCTTCGTGGCCGACGAGACGCTGGAGGACTTCGCGGCCTTCGACCTGACGTCGGCGCGGCCCGAGGCCGTGGTGATCGGCGACCTCGGCGACGCGTGGGATTTCGCCAGGCTGAACCGCGCCTTCCTCCAGTTGATGGAGGGGGCGGACCTGATCGCGCTCCAGCGGGATCGGTACTGGCTGCGAGGCGACGGCCTGGCGCTCGATGCCGGCCCGTTCGTCGCGGCGCTCGAGTACGCCACGGGCAAGACGGCCGTCGTGTGCGGCAAGCCCTCGGAGGCGTTCTACCGCGCCGCGGTGGCGTCGCTGCCGGCCGAAGTCAGGGCCGAGCCCCGCCGCGTCGTGATGGTCGGCGACGACCTGTGGGGCGACGTCGAGGGCGGGCAGCGTGCCGGGCTGGCCGGCTGGATGGTGCGGACCGGGAAGTTCCGCGAGGAGCTGCTCGCCGCCAGCGGCATCGTTCCGGACCGGATCATCGACTCCGTGGCGGAGCTGCCGGGCCTGCTCTGAGTTCCGAGTCCTGCCGCCTCGCAGCCACTCGCAACTCGGCGCCTCGCACCTGATCTGAATGGCGCGGTCTCCGCTCTGCCGGCTACGGAGGCGGCAGGGTCATGCCCAGGTTCCTGACCAGAAACGCCCACTGGTCGGTCACCAGCTCGATCTGCTTCGACACGGGCATGCCGCCCCCGTGGCCGGCGCGCGTCTCGATCCGGATCAGGATCGGCGCGGGGCCGGCCTGCGCCGCCTGGAGCGTGGCGGCGTACTTGAACGAGTGCCCGGGCACGACCCGGTCATCGTGGTCCGCGGTGGTGATCAGCGTGGCGGGGTAGTTGGTCCCGGCGCGGAGGTTCTGCAGCGGCGAGTAGGCGTACAGGTACGGGAACTGGCTGGCGCTGTCGGACGAGCCGTACTCGGTCACCCAGGCCCAGCCGATCGTGAACTTCTGGAAGCGCAGCATGTCCATCACGCCGACGGCCGGAAGCGTGGCGCCGAACAGGTCGGGCCGCTGGTTCTCCACGGCGCCGACCAGCAGGCCGCCGTTCGACGCGCCCTCGATGGCGAGCCTGGCCGGCCGCGTGTAGCCCTGACCGACGAGGTACTCCGCCGCCGCGACGAAATCGTCGAATACGTTCTGCTTGTGCTCGTGCATCCCCGCCCGATGCCAGTCCTCGCCGTACTCGCCGCCGCCGCGGATGTTCGTGAGCGCGAGAACGCCCCCCAACTCGAGCCACACCGCGTTCGCCACCGAGAAGTAGGGCAGGTTGCTGATGTCGAACCCGCCGTACGCGGTGAGCAGAACCGGGTTGGTGCTGTCCCTGGCCAGGCCGCGGCGGTGCGTCAAGAACATCGGCACCCGCGTGCCGTCCTTGCTGCGGTAGAAGACCTGCTCGGTTTCGTAGCCGCCCGGGTCGAAGTCGAGCCGCGGCGCCTTCCACACCGCGCCCGCGCCGGCCGCGACGTCGTAGCGGAAGATCGTGGTGGGGTACAGGAAGGAGGTGAACGCGTAGAACATCTCCGGGCCGTCTGCCCGGCCGCTCACGGCTCCCACGGTCCCCAGGCCGGGCAGGGCGACGTCCCGGACGCTCTGGCCGTCCGCGTCGAAGATCGCGAGGCGGCTGTGGGCGTCCTGCAGGTACCGGGCGACGAAGCGCCCGCCCACCAGCGTCACGCCGTCCAGGACCTGGTCGGTCTGCGGGATGATCTCCTTCCAGTCGGCGCGGGCCGGGTGGCGCGTGTCCACCGCGACCAGCCGGCCGCGCGGGGCGTCGAGGTTGGTGGTGAAGTAGAAGATCGGGCCGCGATTGCCGACGAAGCCGTAGCTGGCGTCGAAGCCATCCAGCAGCCGCACCACGCGGCCGGTCACGCGCGGGCGCCGCGCGCTGCCGAGGTCGAGGTAGTAGATCCGGTTCCGGGAATCGGTGCCGAGCGAGACGGAGATGATCAGGTAGCGCCCATCCTCCGTGACGCCGCCGCCGAAGCCCCAGTCCGGCTGGTCGGGCCGTTCGTACACGAGCCGATCCGCCGCTTGCGGCGTGCCGAGCCGGTGATAGTACAGCTTCTGGTTCTTCACCACGGCCTGCAGGAGGTTGCCGGCGGGCGTGGGAAAGCGGCTGTAGTAGAATCCGGCGTTGTCCTGGGTCCACGAGAGGCCCGAGAACTTGATCCACCGCAGCCGGTCGGGCAGGTCACGGCCGGTGGCGATGCGGCGGACGCGCAACTCGATCCAGTCCGACCCGGCGGCCGCGGTGCCGTAGCCGAAGTACCGGCCGTCGTGCGACACGTCCCAGGTGGTGAGCGCCACGGTGCCGTCCGAGGACAGCGTGTTCGGGTCGATCAGCAGCTGCGGCGGTGCCTCGAGGGACCGCTGCCAGTAGTAGACCGACTGGTTCTGGAGGCCGTCGTTCCTGGTGTAGACGTACGTGCCGCCCTCGCGGCCCGGAACGCCGTAGCGCTCGTAGTTCCACAGCCTGGTGAGACGGTCCCGGATGCGCGCGCGCTCCGGGATGCCGGCGAGGTACGCGAGAGTGACGCAGTTCTCCGCCGCGACCCAGGCCTTCGTATCCGCCGCGTCGGTGTTCTCCAGCCAGCGGTACGGGTCGCGGACCGCCGTGCCGAAGTAGCTGTCTACCTGGCTGTCGGCGCGGGCTACCGGCCGGGCGCACCCGGACGTCTGGGCGTGGGCTGCCGGCGCGGCGAGGGCCGCCAGCGCGGCGAGGCGAAGCAGGGTCGTGCGCATGCGTGTCCTCCGGGATCCCGCAATCTACAGCGTCGCGGGTCGCGCGCCTTCGTGGGCCAGGAGCCACTCCTTGATCCGGACGCCCCCGCCGTAGCCGCCGAGGGAGCCGTCGGCCCGCAGCACCCGGTGGCACGGGACCACGATCGCGACGGGATTGACGTGCAGTGCGTTGCCCGCCGCGCGCGACGCCCGCGGCGAGCCTGCCCGCGCGGCCACCTCGCTGTACGTGGCGACCCGGCCGGCCGGAATCCGGGCGGTGGCGTCGAGCACGCGGCGCTGGAAGGTCGGGAGGTCCGAGAGGTCGACCGCGATGTCGAAGTCGAGGCGCCGGCCGGCGAAGTAGCGCTCGAGCGCGCGGCGCACGTCGTCCAGGGCGGCCGTGCGGAGCACCGGCACGTCGCCGTGCTCGGCGAGCAGGCGCCGCAGGAACTCGTCCTCGTCCTTGACGTAGCTGAGATGCCGGAGCCCCCGGGCGCCGCTCGCGAGTCCCAGCACGCCCACCGGCGTGTCGTCCATCATCGCGTAGCGCAGCGGCGCGCTCCGGCGCCCGGTCAGCTCGCCAAAGGCGCCGAGCACGATGTGCTCCACGGCGCGGCGCTCGGCTTCGACCCGTTCGGTGATCATCGTCGGCTCACTCCCCGGCGGAGCTTCTTGGTCGCCTGATAGACGTTGGCGCGCGCGGCGGCGGCGGAGCCGCCCAGGCGCGATGCGATTTCCGCGTAGTCCAGCTCGTCCACGATCCTGAGCGTGAGCGCGAGGCGCTGTCGCTCGGGCAGCCGCGCCACGTTCGCCCACAGAGTCTCGCGGTCCGGATCGAGATCACCGGTGCGGGTCTCGGTCTCCGGCTCCGCGGCCGTGTCGCGCTCGGCGGCGTGGCGCTCGAGCGCCGCCCGCTCGCGAGAGCGCGAGCGGAGGTGGTTGAGCGAGCCGTTGGTGGCGATCCGGTACAGCCAGGCCCGCGTGTTGGCGCCGGACGGGAGTCGCGCCAGCGCGCCGTGCGCGCGGATCAGGGTGTCCTGGAGAATGTCCTGCGCGGCGTCGTCATCGCGCACCATGCGCCGGATGTGCCGCGCCAGCTCTTCCCCGTGCTTCGCCAGCAGCACGGCGATGCGATCGGCGGCCCGCTCGGTGATCAGGGGTGGCATCATGACTCGCAGGTTAGGACACCGGAGCCGGCGCCGCGTGAAATCGGCGCCGGTCCGTGCGGCGCGACCCCGGGGGCTCGACCGCCGCGCAGGTTCTCCGAGCATTGTTGTCGGCAAATCGGGCACGGAGGTGCGGGGTCGCTCTTGCCCTCGGCGGCGCCGCCTCGTACTGTGCGGTACGCGCGCTAGCCGACGCGCGTACGTCCGACCCGGTGGGTCGGGGCCGGGCGTGGCTGGCGCGGCGAGCCAAGGTTTCCCACCGCAGATCGTTCTTGGCTGCGCGCCTTTCATCGCGATGCCTGTCGCGCAGACAGTATCGTGATGAACGAGCCCCCGGGGAGCGATCCCCGGGGGCTTCGTGTTGGAGCCCGTCGCGGCAGGCGTGAGCCACGTTCGGCCGGACTACTGGCGGCAGGGTGCGCGCGGATCCGGGCGCGGACCGTCCACGGCGGGCCGGTGGTCCAGGTTGGCGACCGCAAGCACCACGTCGCGCACCAGCGTGGTCACGCGCGCGAGCTGCGCATAGTCGATGTACTGCGGCTCGTCGGTGATCTGGTGATAGTCCAGGTGCTCGCCGGTCGAGAGCGAGGCCGACGGGATGCCATAGCGTGCGTAGCTGAAGTCGTCCGCCCGACAGTAGTACTGCAGCGGATGGTTCGGCGCGTCGTACTCGTAGTTGAAGTGAAACCGCTCGCCTCCGGCCGCGGCCACCGCCTCGATCAGGTTGCCGAGCTCGGTGGACAGGCGGCGGCTGCCGACGAGCTCCAGGTAGCCGGGTCCGCCATGTGGCAGGTCCGTGGCGCCGCCCCGCCCCACCATGTCCATGTCCAGCTCCGCCACGATCGAATCGCGCGGCACCGTCGGGTGGTCGGTGAACCAGCGCGAGCCTTGCAGGCCACGCTCTTCGGCCGCATGGGAGATGAACAGGATGGAGCGCTTGGGGCGCGGGCCCGAGGCGAGGACTCGCGCCAGCTCGACCAGGGCGACCGTGCCGGAGCCGTCGTCGTCCGCACCGTTGTAGATGGAATCCAGCTTCGCGGGGTGCGCGGCGTGGAGGCTGTCGCGCAGCGCCGCGACGCGGGCCGCCTCCTCCGGGCTGGCCTCGCGCGGCGGGGAGTCGTCGCCCATCGGGCGCACCACTCGGTTGAACGCGCGCACCGAATCGTGGTCGAGCGGGGGCCGCGTGAACCCGATGTGGTCGTGGTGCGCGGAAATGGACACGTAAGTGTTCCTGAAGGTGGAATCGCCGCCGGGCAGAAGGGCGATCACGTTCCGCGCGGGGGCGGCGAGCCGAGTGCGCTTGAAGGCGACGCTCCCGCTCACGCGCGGCCCGGTCTGGCCGGGAGCCGCCGCGGCGAGCGGCCTGCCGAGCAGGACGGAGGCCGCCGCGGTCGTCACGAACAGCGAGCCGCGCACGAGGCTGAAGACCATGGTGTCGGTGGTGACGCGGCTCTGTACGATCTGGGCTTGGACCTGGGGCGGCAGCGAATCGAGCCCGGAGAACGCGAAGCCGGCCGCGTGGGCGAACCGGGGGTTGCGCCGCATCATGAGCATCGCCCGGAAGGTCGCACGCAGGTCGACGTCGGGCGCCGGCCGGAACAGCAGCAGCTTGCCGGCGCTCCGGTCGGCGGCCGGCCAGGTGGTGCTGTCGGCGACGGCGCCCGCGTACAGCGTCGCCGCGCTATCGGTGCGCCAGGTCATCAGGATGCCGACCGGCAGCACGTCACGACCGGCCGCCAGATGGGTCCCGTTCACGTCCAGGCCGGAGGCGCTGTCGAGGACCACGCGCCAGAAGGGGACCACCTGGAAGAAGGTGCCGTTCTCGCCGGCGGCGGTCAGACCGTAGCGGGCGAAAGCGGCGGCGACCCAGTCGGCGGCCTCGGCGTCGCCGGGACTGCCCGTGTCGCGACCGCCCATCGAGTCGTCGGCGATCACGAACAGGTGGGCGCGCAGCGAGTCGGCGCTCACGGGCGCGGAGCGGACCTGCGCGGCGAGCATCGCCGGGGCGGCGAGCGGAGCCAGGAGGACCAGGGCACACAGGGCGGATCGGACACGTGAACGCATTCGACGCTCCCGGCTAGGCCTCGTCACTCACCAGGCCGGAGCGCAGCGCCAGCCGCGTCAGCCCGGCGATGGTCTTGATGCCCACTTTCCTCATCAGGCTGTCGCGGTGGGTCTCGACCGTGCGCACGCTGATGCCCAGCGCCCGCGCCGTCTCCTTGTTGGTCGCGCCCTCGGCGATGTACCGCAGTACCTCGCGCTCCCGGGGCGACAGCCGCTCCAGCGCGTTCAGAACCTCCTCACCCTCGAGCTTGCGCCGCAACAACTCGGAGAGTTGCTGCGACACGGCCGGGCTGTAGTAGGAGTTGCCCGCGCACACCTGGCGCACGGCCTGCACGAGCTCTCCAGCCGCGGCGTCCTTCACCAGGTAGCCATGCGCACCGGCGCGCACGCTCTCCATCAGGTACTCGGGCTGCAGGTGCATCGAGAGGATCAGGATCCGCACCTCGGGCGCGCGGGTCCGGATCTGTCGAGCGGCCTCGAGCCCGCCTCCCTTGGGCATGGTGATGTCGAGCACCGCGACGTCCGGGTGCTGAGCCATGGTCTCCTGCACCGCCGTCTCGCCGTCACCCACCTCGGCGACGACCAGGATGTCGCCGGCCGCGCTCAGGATGCGGCGCACCCCGTCGCGCACCAGCGTGTGGTCGTCGGCCAGCAGCACCGTGATCCTCTCAGGCATCGTTCGCTCCCGATGGCAGCCGCGCCTCGAGGCGGACGCCGCGTCCGGGCGCGCTGGTCACGACCAGCCGGCCGCCCGCGCCCACGACGCGTTCCCTCATGCCCGCCAGGCCGGCGTGGCCTGCGCCGGCGCCGGCCGGGGCCTGGAACCCGCGGCCGTCGTCCTGGACGGCCAGCAACAGCTCGCCCTGCTCGGGCGCGAGGCGGGCGTCCACGCGCGTCGCGCCCGCGTGTCGGGCGACGTTCGTCAGCGCCTCCTGGAAGACCCGGTACACCGCCACCTCGACCTCCGGAGTCGGCCGCGCGGCCAGCGGGCTCGCTTGCAGGTTCACGGCCACCCCGGTGCGGCCGGCGAAGTCCTCGGCGAGGGCCCGGAGCGCGGGAACGAGACCGAGGTCGTCGAGCACGGCAGGCCGGAGCCCACGGGCCGTGGCGCGGATCGACTCGAGGGCACGGCTGGCCAGGTCCTGCGCGCGGTCCACCGCGCCGCTCCCGATGCCGGCCTTGGCGAGAGAGCGCTCCAGGTCCGCCAGCTCGAGCTTGATCGCGGTCACGACCTGGCCGGTCTCGTCGTGCAGCTCCCGCGCGATGCGCCCGCGCTCGACCTCGGCCGCCCGCAACAGGGAGGCGGAGGCTCTCGCCAGCTCCGCGCTGCGGGTCTCGAGCTCGGCGTAGAGGTCCGCGTGCTGCAGCGCCGCGCCGATCTGCTGGCCCAGCGCTCGCAGAAACCCGCGGTCCATCGAGGCGAAAGGGTCGCGCGCCCTCGCCACGATGACGAAGGTGCCCGCCGCGTGCTCGCCCGTGAAGACCGGCAGGAAGGCGGCGTACGGATGGGACTCGAGGCGCGCGTCGCCGTCGGCCGACGATCGGGGCCAGTAGTGCTCCACGCGCACCGCGCCGTCGCGCGGCGCGGCCAGCAGCGGCTCGGCGTCGGCGCTCCCCGGCCCAGCCGTCGCGAGCGCCGTCTGAGCCCACCGGGCGCAGACGCCGGAGCCGCCGCGGAATTCCAGCGTTCCGGCGTCGTCCTGGCGGTACAGGGCGCACCCGACCACGGGCGGCAACGCGAGCGGCCGCTCGAGCACCGCGGCTACGACCTCCGCCGGCCGGAGGCTGCGCTGCAGATCGCCCGACAGCGTGGACAGCGCCGCCATGCCGCGGTGCTGGTCCTCCAGCACCAGCAGCAGCATGCCGCCGCCCACCGCCAGCTCGAACAGCAGGTCGAGGTAGTAGCCCCAGGGCACCCATGCACCGCGGGCCCGCAGGAAGGTGTAGTCGAGGTGGTGCGCGCCCCAGAGCAGGAACGCGAATGCCAGCACCGCGGCGCCCTTCGACGCGGCGCGCCGCCAGTACTGCAGGAACACGATTCCGGTCCCGAGCGTGGCCAGGCTCAGGAACACCACCGCCGGAAGCGCCGCCCAGAGGAAATTCTGGATGCGATAGATCGCGACGTAGGACCAGATCACCGGCACCGCGAACAGCAGGTAGTAGCGGCGGTCCCAGGGCAGCTGGCGGGCGAACACGAGCGCCGCCCACAGCAGCAGCAGCGTCGTCCAGCCGGTCGCGACCTGGTGCCAGAACAGCCAGATCGGGTTCACGGTGGTCAGATACAGCGCGATGATGGCCAGCCGCAACGCGTAGACGCTCCACGCGCCGCCCCAGATGCCGAAGTAGCGCTTCCGGTAGGTCAGGAACAGCGCCAGAAACAGGCCGGCGATGCCCAGCGTGACGCTGGCCTGGAAGACCACCAGTGATCGCTCGAGCACGAGAGCCGTCGGGTTCACGACGCTCCGAGAATGGCGTGGGCGACCTGATCGGCGATCGCCATGATGGTGATCATGGGGTTCACGCCGCTCGAGGTCGGAAACGCCCCGCCGTCGGCGACGTACAGGCCGCGCACGCCGTGCACCGCGCCCGTCTCGCCGGCCACCGAGCGGCCACGCTCCCGACCCAGGGCCGCGCCCCCCATCTGGTGGAAGCTGATGTACGACATCCGGCAGCGGCGATATCCGCGCGCGTCACAGGCGGCGACGAACCGGTCGAGCCAGCCGGACTGGCCGGGCCGCACGCGCACCGGCGGCGTGTGCAGGGTGAAGAGCTCGTTCGCCCCGGCGGCCGCGAGCACCTGTGCCGCGCCCTTGAGTCCGGCCCTCACGTGTCCCTCGTCGAAGCGGGAAAGCTCGTAGTGGACGCGCGCGCGGCCCTGCCGGCTCACCGCGACCCGGCCCGCGTCCCGGTCCCGGAGCAGCACGCCCACGATGCTCAGGTTGCCGAGCCGGGCCAGGTCCTCCTTGAACTGGCGCGGGCTCTCCCAGCCGAAGCCGCTGGCGGGCAGCGCAAAGTGCACCGGCGCCGTCTCGAGCTTCACGCCGTAGCCATCCGACTGGTCCGCGAGCTGATCGGAGTAGCGGGTCTGGAGGCCGCCGGTCCACGGCTCCACCCGGTCGGGGAAGATCCCGGCCACGGCCGTCGCCGGGTGCAGCCGAAGGCCGCGCCCGATGGCGGCACCGGCGAGTCCCGAGCGCACGAGCAAGGCGGGCGTGTTCACGGCTCCACACGCCGCCACCACCACCTTCGCCCGCACGGTGACGGTGCGGCGGACGCCACCCGGTTCCTGCACGGAGGCGATCACCCCCGTCGCGCGCCCGCGCTCGATCAGGATCCTCTCGACGTCGCACCGGGACACGAGCCGGCCGCCGCGCCGCGTGGCATCGGCGAGGTAGGTCCGGGCCGTGGAGTTCTTGGCGCCGTGCCGGCACCCGTAGGTGCAGTAGCCGCACTCGAGGCCTTCCCTGCAGTCGGTCACGTTGCGCGGGATGACCTCGACGTGCCAGCCGAGCGCCCGGCATCCCCGCTCGAGAATGGCGTCCCGCGCGCCAGGCGTCGTCCAGCGAGTGCCGACGTCGAGGCGCGTGCTGACCCTGTCGACCGAGGCCTCGAAGCTCGAGCCGGCGAACAGCGAGAGGCCGCTCAGCGCATCCCACTCGGCCCGGACCGGTGCGGGGAGGGGAAAGCTGGTGGTGTAGTTGATCGTCGTACCGCCGCCCACGCAGCTTCCGGCGAGAATGGGGAGCGAGCCGCTCTGGGTCATCAACAGCGCGCCGTCGAGGTACAGCGCGCCGAGCATGTCGCCTTCCACCTGCGTCAGGTCGCGCGAGCCGGGGTTGGGGCCCTTCTCCAGCACCACGACGCTGCGGCCCGCCACGGCCAGGAGGCCAGCGACGACGCCCCCGCCGGCGCCCGAGCCCACCACGACGACGTCGCAGTCGAGCGTCGTGTTGCGATCGACGGAGAGCGCGGTGAGCGGCTCGACCGGCGTGCCGGGCGGGGGCAGCGGACCGGGGTAGCCGGCGGCCCGCCAGGCGGGATGTCCAGCCTCGTCCACGGGCCAGCAGTAGTAGGCGACGTGGGCGAGGCGCTTGAGGGCCTGGAAGCCCGCCCGGCGCGGCGGAAGGGCGGACGTCGCCCAGCCGCGGAGCGTCGCTTCCCGGGCGGCGGCGTCCATCGACGGCAGCCCGGCCCATCGGCCACCGAGGGCGAGATTGGCCAGCGGCGAGCCGAGCACGGTCAGCAAGATCCGGAGCCGGCTGCGGTCGAGAGGATCGCGCAGCGACGCGATGAGCTGCTCCACGCGCTCCGCCGTGTGCGCAGCGGCGGCGCCGGTGGCGAAGAACCCGGCCGGATCCTCGTCCCGATGGATCTCGGGCAGCAGGGTCTCACAGACGGCGGCGAGCACGGCGCGCTGGCGAGCGGACAGTCCTTCGGGCACGGCTCCATCCCGATAGGGGAATTTTCAACTTACGTTACGGGCCACTCGACAGCGAGGTGTTCCGGATGAAACGCGGCGATCCCCGGATCCGACTTCTGCTCGCGGTGCTGGACGGGGCGTTCACGGCGAAGGGATGGCAGGGGGCCACCCTGAGCGGCTCGCTGCGAGGGCTGACGATCCCGCAGGCCCTGTGGCGGCCGGGTCCCGGGCGGCACAACGTCTGGGAGCTGGTCCTGCACACGGCATACTGGAAGCACGTGGTGCGGCAGCGCGTGGAAGGCGGCCGGCAGGGGCCGTTTCCCCGGAGCCCGCGCAACTACCCCGATCCGCCACGGCGCCCCGACGCGGCGGCGTGGCGAGCCGACATCGCGCTCCTCAAGCGGCAGCACCTGGCGCTGACCCGGATCGTCGCGGCCCTCCCACCGTCGCGGCTCGCGGCGCGGGTCGGGCGCTCGCGTTGGTCGGTCGCCGAACAGGTCTTCGGCATCGCGGCCCACGACCTCTACCACACGGGCCAGATCCAGCTGCTGAAGGCGCTGCAGCGCGGCCGCTAGCCGCGCCCGCGGGCTCAGCGCGCCTGGCTGATCGTGATCTTGAAGCCGTCCGGGTCGGCCACGGCGAAGTCGCGCTCGCCCCAGGGTTCCGTCTGCGGCTCGTGGAGCAGCGTGCCGCCGCGTGCCTTGATGTCGGCCGCCAGCCTCTCGACCTCCTGTGCCGTGACGCAGTAGAGCCGGAATCCCTCGCCCTTCTGGCGATCGCGCCCTTTCCGCCAGTCGTCCTGGCCGAGGTAGAAGTCCACCTTGCCGGCCCGCAGCGTCGCCCCCATCAGCTTGCCGTCCCGCTCCCATCGATCCACCACCACGCAGCCGAGGACGTCCTGGTACCAGGCCATGCTCTTCGCGATGTCGTCGACCGTGAAGCCGGCGCTGGCGGTGCGCAGCCGCAGGGTCTCGGGCTGGCGACGCGCCCTGGTCGCGCGCTGACGCGCGGCGGTGCGGCCGCGCTTCGCTCGCTTGACGCGCTGGTTCGGCTTGCGTGCACCCTTCTTCTTGGTCGGCATGGGTGGCCCCCGTCGTGTGGGATCCGAGCGTCAAGGCTACCGGGTGACCCCCGCTCCCGCCAGGAGGGGCTCCGGTGTATCACTTGTCAGCACTCGTTCGGACAACCTCTCACCACTGATCTGGTACGGAGACTCACATGCCCACGCGCAAGGCATCGGCAGTCTGGGAAGGCGGGCTCAGGGCCGGCAAGGGAAGCTTCAAGACCGACAGCGGCCTGATCGGCGGCAACTACGGGTTCGGTTCCCGCTTCGAGCAGGCCCCCGGCTCGAATCCGGAGGAGCTGATCGCCGCCGCCCACGCGGCCTGCCTCAGCATGGCGCTCTCCGGCGGGCTGGAGCGCGCCGGCAAGACGGCGACGCGGCTGACGACCGAAGCGGCGTGCACGGTCGAGAAGGTGGGGGACGCATTCCGGATCACGAGGATGAAGCTCGTGGTGCGGGGCAAGGTGCCGGGCATGGATCAGGCGGCCTTCGTTGCGGCGGCCGAGGCGGCCAAGGACGGTTGCCCGGTCTCCAACGCCCTCAAGGGCAACGTGACCTTCGAGCTGGACGCGAAGCTGGAGTAGCCCGGGCTCGCCCGGCGGGCCGCGCGGTCGAGCTCGGCGTGCGTCCGGGCATCGGGCGCGCTAACTTCGTGCCGCCCCGGTCCGCGAATCGGCCGGACGCCCCGCGCCCCCTGGCGCAGGCCGCCCGGCGCGCGCCGCCGGGCCGGTCGTCCCGCAGGGAGAGCGCTGACATGGCGAGCGGCAACTTCCACATCGGCATTATGGGCAATCTGTTCTCCGGCAAGACGACGCTGATGAACGCCCTGGCGGCCGAGCCGTATCGCTCGGAGCTGGAGGGCCTGCTCGGCACGGCGGAGACGCACGCGTTCTCCGAGCGGGTGGAGAAGGGCTCGCTCACCGACCAGTGCCTGGCGCTGTTCTACCAGGATCGCGTCGCGAACATCTTTCCGACCGAGACCGCCTTCCTGCATATGCGGGTGCTCCAGCAGCGCGAGATTCGCCACCTGATGACCCGGGAGTCGAAGAGCGGCGTGCTGATTCTCGAGGACCGGCCGTTCCTCGACGGACCCGAGGTGTTCGTGAAGCGGATGATCGAGTCGGGGGAGATGCCGGCCGCCCACGCGAAGCTCTACTTCACCCTGCTGTACCAGACGCTGCAGAACGAGCGGATCCGGCTCCCCGACCTCACGGTGTACCTGCGCACCGAGCCGGGCCTGCTCGAGACTCGGCGCCAGGCGCGGGCGGAGGCGGGCGACGCCTACGCCCGCACCATCACCGGCGAGTACCTGTGCCAGATTCACGAGGCCTACGAGCGCCTGGTGGCCAACTGGCGGGCGACGCTGCGCAAGTACCAGGAGTTCGCGATCGTGCCGCCGGATTCGGACATGGTGATCCTGCCGGCGGAGATCGACATGCACGAGCACCAGGGCTACGTGCACGTGGCGGCCGGGACGATCCGCGAGAAGGTGCGGCGGATGATCGAAGCGCGGAAGCAGAGCGCGTGACCCGGACGGGGTCGGTGCTGGAGGTTCGCGAGCCCCAGGCGATTCCCCGGCACCAGATCGCAAACCGGCTCACCAACGTCGAGCGGCGGCTGCTCACCTACCTGGCGCGGCACCAGACCCTGGTGGCTTGCGTGGGGAACATCGGAGCCGGCAAGAGCAGCCTGGTCAAGCTGCTCGCATACAGCACCGGGATGAACGCGCTGTTCGAGCTGCCCGACGAGGGGTACGAGGACCACGTCGCGCAGAACCCGTCGCTGTTTCCCCTGCTGGCGACGGCGAAGAACTCGGCCAAGCGGACGCTGGGGCGCTACTACGGCGCCATCAACGAGTTCATCGACTGCCAGGCGCGGGAGAGCGCGACGAGCCCCGGCTGGCAGGCGGCGAAGCGCAACCTGGAGAACGCGGCGCTGGACATCCAGCACGCGTACCTCGACCTCCGCAAGATGCAGCTGGAGGCGGTGCCGCACCTGCAGGCCTCGACCTGCATCGACGGCTCGCCGCTGGCCGACCGCTACGCGTTCTGCGAGGTGCTGCACCGCGACATGGACGTGCCCTACCTCACGGCGGACTCCCTGGCCGTGATCGACGCGCGACTCGAGAACGAGTTCCGGCCGCTGGTTCGGCCCGGGCTCGTCATTCTGCTCCAGAGCCCGGTCGAGTCCCTGCTGCGCAACATCCGGGAGCGGCGGCGCGACGAGGAGAAGACCCACGCCGACCAGATCCCCGAAGGCCTGATGCGGCTGGTGCGGGCGCTGAACCCGCGCTACGAGGCGCTGGTCGCGAACCTCCGGGCGAGCGGCTGGTACGCCGGCCCGGTGCTGGTGATCGACGTGTCGAAGATCGACTTCGTGTCCAACGTTCGACACCTCATCGCGGTGTACGAGGGGATCGAGACGCTCCTCGTGCCGAAGGAGTTCCGGGCCTAGGGCCTGTGCCGGCGGGCGGCTCGCCGATCGGGTTGAGAAACGCTCCCGGGGCGGCGAACTTCCACCGCCCAGGCGCCGTAGCCAAGTGGTAAGGCAGAGGTCTGCAAAACCTCTATACGGCGGTTCGAATCCGCCCGGCGCCTCTCGGCCCGACTCGTAACCCGACCGTCATCGCGGCGTCACCCGTCTGGCCCGCCGCCGCAACCTCGCCGTTTCACCTTCCGGCCACACCCAATGATCGTCGGAGGTGAGCCGTGACGATGTGCCTCGTTGTCCGCCGGTCCGTCCTCGTCCCCGCCGCCGCCGCGCTGCTCGCGGGCCCGGCCGCGGCCCAGGAGGGCCGCCTGCTCGTCGGCGCCGGTCCCCTGTACGCCCGGGCGACCGGTTCGCTGGAGCGGTACGTGGCGGGCGCCGCGGGCGTCAGCGGCTTCGTGGCGTTCGGGCCGGCCGCGCGGACCGCACGGCTCAGGATCGACGCCGACTTCCTCCGGTTCGCGCCGACGACCGCCAGCCGGCCGTATCGCGGCCTGCAGCCGGTCGACATCACCACTGGCAGCCAGATCTTCACGGCGGTCGCTGGTCCCGAGCTCGGTGTGCCGGTCGGGCCCGTGCGACTCGCGGCGACCGCGGGGGTGGGGCTCGCCACCTCGACCAACACCGGCGCCGTGACCGGGATCGCGACGCCCGATCGCTTCAGCGGAGCGACCACGTTCGGCGACCTCACCCTGGCATACGCCGGCGGCGGCAGCCTCGGCCTGGAGCTGCGCGGCGGGCGGACGCCCGTGTGGCTCGACCTCTCGGCGCGCTACCTGGGCACCGGGCCCACGCGTTGGGTGAGGGAGGGCAACCTCCCCGTCGGCTACATCTCCGGCGTGTACCTGAAGCCCACCAGGAGTCCCACGACGCTGGTCGCGTACGGCGTGGCGGTGTCCGTGGGCGTGCCGCGCTGAAGGTCGGCCGCGCCGCGGCGGCCCTGGCCGCCGGCCTCGCGCTTCACGCGGCGCCGGCGCCGGCACGGGCGCAATCGGTCGCGCGCACGCTGCGGGTCGGTGCCCTGGTCCGCAGCTACCGGCTGCACGTTCCTCCGCAGCTCGAGCGCGACGGCAGAGCGGCGCTGGTCCTCGTCTTCCACGGACGGGGCGGCGACGGCGCGGGGATGGAGCGGCTCACGGGCTTCAGCGAGCTCGCCGACCGCGCCCACTTCGTGGTCGCCTACCCGGACGGCATCGGCCGCAGCTGGAACGACGGCCGGGCCGTCGCCGCGTCGCCCGCCCAGCGCCAGAACGTGGACGACGTGGGGTTCGTCACGACCCTGATCGACGCGCTGACGGCGGAGCTGCGCATCGATCCGCGGCGCGTCTTCGCGACCGGCCTGTCGAACGGCGCCTCGTTCACGCACTACCTGGCGGCGCGGGCGGCCGGGCGGCTCGCGGCGGTGGCCTCCGTCGCCGGGGGGCTCGCGGCCCCGTTCGCGCCCCGCTTCGCCCCGGCGGCGCCGGTTTCGGTGCTCGTCATGCAGGGTACCGCCGATCCGCTCGTGCCCTACGAGGGCGGCCCGATTGCCGGCGGGCGGCTGGGCAGCGAGCTCGGCGCGGAGGCGACGGCGCGCGCCTGGGTGGAGGCCGACGGCATTCGGGCCGAGCCCGCCAGGGGCACCCTGCCGGACAGCGATCCGCGCGACGGCTGCCGGGTGAGCTGGCAACGATGGAGCGGCGGGCGCGAGCGGACGGAGGTGTGGCTCTACCGGCTGGAGGGCGGCGGCCACACCTGGCCCGGCGGGCCGCAGTATCTGCCGCGGCTGATCGTCGGCCCCGTCTGCCGGGACTTCGACGCGAGCTTCGCGATCTGGAACTTCTTCAGCCGCCACGAGAAGACGGCCGCGGGAGAGCCGTGAGGGTGGCGCCGGCCCACGGCGCCTGGCGACTCAGGGATTGGTCGGCCGGATGTCCAGCTCCGAGACGGTGGCGCGCTCGTCCAGCGCGAGCGTCTCGAGGACGACCGTCGCCACGTCCTCGGCCCGCAGGATCTTCTCGCGGTCGGGCTGGAACGGCGTATGGCCGTCGAAGAACGCCGTGCTGACCGAGCCGGGGCACACGGCGATCACGCGGATGTCGCGCTTCCGCACCTCCATCATCAGCGACTTCGAGAAGCCGAGCACGCCGTGCTTGGAGGCGCAGTAGGCGGCACCGCTGGCGAAGCCGTTCCGGCCGGCGAGCGAGGCCACGTTGACGATCGCCCCGTGGCCGTGGGCGAGCATCGCCGGCAGGAACGCCCGCGTGACCAGGAACATCCCGCGCAGGTTGGTGGCGAGCACCTCGTCCCACTGCTCGACCGACAGCTCCGTCACCGGCGCGAAGCGGGCGATGCCGGCGTTGTTGACGACGATGGTGGGCGAGCCCATCTCGCGCTGGACCCGGGCCGCGAAGGCGGCGACCTCGGCTTCGTCGCGGACGTCGCACGGCGCTCCGAACGCCTTCCCCCCTCCGGCGCGGAGGTCGGACGCGAAGCGCTCGATCGCGATCGCGTCGCGGGCGCAGACCGCCACCGCCGCGCCCCGGTCCGCCAGGCCCTGCGCGAGGGCCTTGCCGATGCCGCGCGAGGCCCCGGTCACCACGGCCAGCTCGAACTGCCAGTTCATGCGGCAGATAATGCGGCGCGCCGCGCCGCCGCGCTACGCCAGCACTCCCGGACGGCACCTCTGCGGGACCCGAGCGGGAGTTGACGGTTCGCGCGGGAAGCGGTTAACCCTCCGCTCCCATGACCAGCCAGCCTCCCGTGCTCCAGATCCCGCGCCGCCGGCGCGACCCGCGGGCTCCCGGGGAGCGACCGACCTGGCGGCAGCGGCTCGAGGCCCTGCGGCACGTGCGGCCGCTGCTCGCGATGGTGTGGGCGACGCACCGCGGCTACACGGTGGCGATCGTGGCGCTGCGGATCCTGCGGGCGTTCGTCCCGCTCGCGGTGCTGTGGATCGGGAAGCTCATCATCGACGGCGTGGTAACGGCGATGCGCGGCCACGCCGCGGGACTGGCGGTGCCCTGGGAGGCGCTGGCCCGGCTGGTCGTCACCGGGTTGGCGATCGCGATCGTCGGGGACGCGCTCGCCCGGGCCGGCACGCTGGTCGAGAGCCTGCTGGGAGACCTGTTCAGCAACCGCATCAGCGTGCGGCTGATGGAGCACGCGGCCACGCTCGACCTCCGGCACTTCGAAGACCCGGAGTTCTACGACCACCTGGAGCGGGCGCGGCGGCAGACCGTCGGCCGCATCGGGCTGATCGCCCTGCTGCTGTCGTCGGTGCAGGACCTGATCACGCTGGCGAGCCTCGCGGCCACGCTGGTGTTCTACGTGCCGTGGCTCCTGCTGCTCCTCGCGGCGGCCGTGGTGCCGTCGTTCCTCGGCGAGACGCATTTCGCCGCCCTGGGCTATTCGCTGCTGTTCCGCTGGACGCCGGAGCGACGCCAGCTCGACTACCTCCGCTACACCGCGGCGAGCGACGAGACCGCCAAGGAGATCAAGCTGTTCGGCCTGTCTCGGTGGCTGACCGACCGCTACGCGAGGCTGTCGGACGCCTTCTACGAGGCCAACCGGACGCTCTCGATCCGGCACAGCGCCGTGAGCACGCTGCTCACCGCCATCGGGACGGTGGGGTACTACGGGGCGTACGGGATCATCATCTACCTGACGGTGATCGGATACCGGTCGCCGGCCGGGTCGTTCACCATCGGCGTGCTCACCTTCCTCGCCGGCTCGTTCCAGCAGAGCCGCGATCTGATCCAGCGCATCCTGCTCTCGACGTCGCAGATCTACGAGCAGAGCCTGTACCTGGCCGATCTGTTCACCTTCTTCGAGATGAAGCCGTCCATCGTCTCCCGCGAAGGGGCCCGGAACGTGCCCCGACCGATTCGCGTCGGCTTCGAGTTCCGCGACGTCGGCTTCCGCTATCCGGGAAGCGAGACCTGGGCGGTGCGGCACCTGAGCTTCTGGCTCCCCGCCGGGGAGCGCCTGGCGCTGGTGGGCGAGAACGGCGCCGGCAAGACGACGCTCACCAAGCTGGTGGCGCGCCTGTACGACCCGGACGAGGGCGTGATCCTGCTCGACGGCGTGGACCTCAGGGACTACGACGTGGGCAGCCTGCACCGGAACATCGGCGTGATCTTCCAGGACTTCGTCCGCTACGCGTTCGTGCTGCGGGAGAACATCGGCGTCGGCGAGATCGGCGCGGTCGAGGACACCGAGCGCATCCAGGCCGCCGCGGAGCGCAGCCAGGCGTCCAAGGTCGCGCAGCGCTTCGAGCGGCGCTACGAGCAGATGCTGGGCCGGCGGTTCGAGGAGGGGATCGAGCTCTCGGGCGGCGAGTGGCAGAAGGTCGCCCTGGCGCGGGCCTATCTGCGGGAGGCGCAGGTGCTGATCCTCGACGAGCCCACGGCCGCGCTCGACGCGCGCGCCGAATACGAGGTGTTCGTGCGCTTCGCCGAGCTCACGAAGGGCAAGGCCGCGATCCTGATCTCGCACCGGTTTTCGACCGTGCGGATGGCGGACCGGATCCTGGTGCTGGGCCGGGGCGAGCTGCTGGAGCAGGGAACGCACGAGGAGCTGGTGACGCGGGGCGGGACGTACGCGGAACTCTTCAGACTGCAGGCGGCAGGGTACCGATAGCAGGACAGTTGCGAGACGCCGAGAGGGGAGTGGTTACGAGACGGGAGTGGTGAGCGGCTGCTCCCTGCAGGTGCTGGCAACTCAGTTGCCCTCTCGAGAGTCTCATCTCGTAACCACTCGCAACTCGGCGTCTCACAACTGTCCTGCGCACCGGCTTGCCTCCCCACTCTTGCCGGCGATAGCTTAGGCTCCCCTTTTGGTCGAAGGGTTGGTATGAAGGAATATCCGAGCACACATATCCGGAACGTGGCCGTAGTCGGCCACGGAGGCAGCGGCAAGACCAGCCTGGTCGACGCCCTCGCCTTCGTGGCCGGAAGCAGCAAGCGGCACGGTCGCATCAAGGAAGGCTCCGCCCTCACCGACTACTCCCCCGACGAGATCGAACGC